>JAISTI010000176.1 GCA_031272685.1 Propionibacteriaceae bacterium
CGCGGCCGTCCTCGACGGGGGCCCCTTCTTCCCGGCGCTGTGGACGAGCCTGAGCGTGACGCTGATCGCCGTCTTCCTATGCCTGCTGTTCGCCTTCTGCGCGGCGCTGGCCATCAGCCGCTACCACTTCAAGGGCCGCACCAGCTTCGTGCTGGCTGTGCTGTTCATCCAGATGCTGCCCGCCGAGGGCCTGTTCATCGCCCAATACAAGCTGATGTCCTCGGTCGGCCTGCTGAACAACGTGCTCGGCCTTTCGGTGCTCTACACCGCCGCCGTCATCCCCTTCACCGTCTGGATGCTGCGCGGCTTCGTCGCCGGGGTGCCCGCCGACCTCGAAGAGGCCGCCATGGTGGACGGCTGCTCGCGCTCGCAGGCGTTCTTCCGCATCACTTTCCCGCTGCTCGCCCCCGGCCTGGTCGCCTCCGGCGTTTACGCCTTCCTGCAAGCCTGGAACGAATTCACCGTCGCCCTGGTGATCATGCAATCCGAGGCTTCCCGCACCCTGCCGCTGTGGCTGCGCACCTTCATCCAGGCTTCCGCCACCCGCGAAACCGACTGGGGCCAGGTGATGGCCGCGTCCACCCTGGTGGCGGTGCCCGTCATCATCTTCTTCCTGCTGGTGCAAGGGCGGATGACCTCTGGCCTGGTGGCCGGCGCCGTGAAAGGCTGACTCCATGGAATCAAGACCGATCAAAGCGGTGGTGCTGGCCGCCGGCCACGACCAGGCCACCCGGGAGCTGCTGCTCAAACCGCTCGGCAACGACACCGTCATCGGGCTGGTGCTGCGCAACGTGCTGAACGTGGTGCGCAAATCCGATGTGGTGATCGTGGTGGACGAGCACGACGACAGCGTGCGCGAGCTGCTGGGCGGCTCCTGGAACTACGTGGTGCAGTCGGTACAGGCCGGGACGGGCGACGCGGTGCGCTGCGCCCGTTTCGAGCTGGAAGATTTCCAAGGCGACGTGCTCATCGCCTACGGCGACACCCCGCTGCTGCGGGCCGACTCGCTCAAGGGCCTGCGCAACCGGCACCTGCTCAAGCAGGCGCGCTTCTCGCTGCTCAGCGCCAAGCTCGACGACCCTGGGCACTACGGCCGCATCGTGCGCGACGAGTCTGGGGCGATAGCCGGCATCGTGGAATCCAGCGACCTCGACGCCCAGACCGCCGAAATCCGCGAAATCAACGTCGGCGCGTATATCGTCGCCAACGAGCTGCTCATCCCGCAGTTGGACGAGATGGCCGTCTCGGGCGAGCACCGGCTCACCGAGCTGGCCCGCCGCCTCATCACCCAGGGCGTGCCGACCGCGTCGTACGTCACCACCGACACCGACGAGGTGCAGGGCATCAACACCCCGGAAGAGCTGCAGGCCGCCGGCGACATCGTGCTGAAACGGCTGTTCGCGCCGCACCGCGAGGTGGAAACCGGCGAGATCGCCTTCGGCACCGGCGGCTGGCGGGCGCGCATCGGCGAAGGCTACACCCTGCACAACGTCCGGCGGCTCTGCCAGGCGATCGCCAACGAGGTCACCCGGCGCGGGCTGGAGCCGCAAGGCGTGGTGATCGGCGGCGACCGGCGCTTCCTCTCCGCCGAGAGCGTGCGCGCCGCGGCCGAAGTCTTCGCCGGCAACGACATCCCCGTCACCATCCTGCCCGACGACGTGCCCACCCCGATGGTCACCTTCGCGGCGCCGCATCTGGGCGCGGCCTACGGGCTGGTTTTCACCGCCTCCCACAACCCGCCGCAGTGGAACGGGCTGAAAGTATTCCGCGCCGACGGCTCGCTGCCGCTGGACGACGAAACCAACCGCTACTCGGCCGAGGCGAACTCGCTGGGCAACACCGACATCATCGCGTTGGCCTACGAAACCGCCCGCGCCTCCGGCATGGTGCGGATCCTCGACCTGACCAACGAATATGTGGACGCCATCGAGGAAATCGTGAACGTGGACGCGATGCGCCAAGCCCGGCTGCGCATCATCGTCGACCCGATGTACGGCACCTCGCAACGCACCCTCGGCATGATCCTCTCCGACGCGCGCGCCCGGGTGGAGTTCATCCACGAGCGGCACAACCCGCTGTTCGGCGGCCGTCCCCCCGCTCCCGACGAAGAGGCGCTCTCCACCATGATTGAGGCGATCAAGTCCACCGGGGAATACGACCTCGGCATGGCCACCGACGGCGACGCCGACCGCATCGCCATCGTGGACGAGCACGGCGAGTACATCTCCACCAACGACCTGCTGCTGCTGGTCTACTGGTATCTGCACGAGGTGCGTGGCGAGCGCGGCGGGGTGGTGCGCAACCTGGCCACCACCCAGCTGCTCGACCGGCTGGCGGCGGCCTTCGGCGAGGAATGCTATGAGGTGCCGGTCGGCTTCAAGCATGTGACGGCGGCGATGCTGGAACACGACTGCGTTCTCGGCGGGGAATCGTCCGGCGGCCTCACCATCCGCGGGCACATCCTCGGCAAAGACGGCGTGTTCGCCTGCGCCCTCGTGGTGGAGATGCTGGCCCGCACCGGCAAGTCCATCACCGAGCTGCGCGAGCACATCTACTCGATTACCGGGCGGCTGTATTCGCTGGAGGCCGGGGTGCCCGCCACCCCGCAGATGCGCGTCGAGGTGCCCCGCCGCCTCGACCCGGCGCGGCTGGCCGAGGTGGCCGGCGAGCCGGTGCGGCGGGTGGACACCTTTGACGGCATCAAGATTTACCTGCCCGGCGACTCCTGGGTGTTGCTGCGCTTCTCCGGCACCGAGCCGGTGCTGCGGCTCTTCGTGGAGGCGGCCAGC
>JAISTI010000112.1 GCA_031272685.1 Propionibacteriaceae bacterium
TCGCCGACCAGCTGGTCGCCGACGCCCACGAGGCCGTCGAGAAAGAGCTGGCCGAAGCCGCGAAACTCCGCGCCGAAAACATCCGCAACGCCGCCATGCTGGAGCAGACCCGCGTCGACATCGCCGATTTGCACAGCACCGCCCTTGACCGGCTGACCGCCGCCGGGGTGGACGCCAAAGCCGTCCGCGACGACGCCAACGAGCAGGTCGCCGCCATCATCGCCTCCGCCCGCTCGTCGGGCGCGGAGGCCATCGCCAAGTCGCAGCGCGAAGCCGAGAACATCATCGCCCAAGCCCACGAAGAGGCCGGCCGCATCATCGACGAGGTGAACCGGCGCACCGCCGAGTTGCACCAGAGCATGAACAACCGGGTGAGCGCCGCCGAGGCCGACATCGCGGCCCGCTACCGCGAGCTGAATGAAGAGGTCGAGCACCGGCGAATGATCTTCGAGGCCGAGTCGGCCGAAGAGCGCAAGAAAATCGAGCAAGAGCGCCAGGAGATGATCCAGGCAGCGAACGTCGAAATCGAGGCCGCCTGGGTGCGTTCCAACCAAGAACGGGCCGGTGTGGACGGCGAAGCCGAGCAAATCCGGCAGGCGGCAAGGGCGGACGCCGAGCGCATCATCGCTGACGCCACCGCGAAAGCCGACGCCGAGCTGGCGACGTCGTCGCGCCACGAAGCCGAGGTCGAGGAGCGCATGCGCAACTTCGTCGAGTCGGTCGAGTCCGAGGTCGCCACGTTGAAACAGCAGGCCTACGAAGAGGTGCTGCGCTACGCCAAGACTCAGCAGAACGAGGCCGCCAACGTCCTCACCGAGGCGCAGACCAGCGCCACCGCCACCCTCACCGAGGCGCGCACGGAGGCCAACGCCCTGCGCTCCCAAGCCAAGAAGGTGCTGTCGGAGGCGCGCACTGAAGCGGACACCTTGGTGGCCACCGCGAACGCCGACGCCCGCCGTATCGTCGCCGACGCCGAGGCCAGGGCGCTCGCCATCGAGGAAAACGGCAAGCGCCGCCAAGCCGAGGTGGAGGCGGGCATCCGCCAGCTCAAAGAGTCGGCGAACAACGAGCTTGAGCAAATGCAACGCGAGACCTACGAAGAGGTCAAGAGCGCGCGGGCCGAGGCGGTTTCAGTTTTGACGCAGGCGCGCTCGCAAGCCGACCAGGTTCGTTCGGAGGCAAGGGCTATGCTTGAGAACGCAAGAACCGAGGTAGCTAGATTGGCCAAACGCAGAGATGAGATTGAATCGCATTTGTCCGAGATGTCCGGTGTAATTGAGGCACTGGCAGTTTCTTCCAACCCACCAGCAAACTAAAAATGAAAATGGAGTCCCATGACTGATCCACAATTCCGCACAGTGATGCGAGGCTATGACCCGGCAGAGGTCGACAAAGCTCTCTCCGAGGTCAAAGCGCAGCTTGCGGCCGTCACCGCCGAGGCCAAGAAGCAGGCTGAAGAGACTGGAAAGCTCCAGTCCGCCGTCTCCCAAGCGCAGAAGGAAGCCGCCGAGCACAAAGCGCGCGCCGTCTCCGCCGAATCCGAGCTGGCGAACTCGTCTCCTTCCAGCTTCAACGATTTGGGCACCCGCATCGGCAAGATTCTCACCCTCGCGCAGGATGAGGCCGCCGAGCAGCGCGAGCAGGCCAAGGCCGACGCTTCCCGCACGATGGCCGAGGCCGCCGCCGAAGCCGAGCAGATCCGCAGCGAGGCGGATAAGTACGCGCAAGACGTCACCTCTCGCACCGACACCGAGGCCGCGAAGATTATCGCCAATGCCAAGCGCCAGGCCGACGAGGTTATCGACACCGCCGACCGCGAAGCGGCCGCCCGCCGCCAAGAGGCCGAGGCGCTGTACGATTCCACCCGCGCCAAGTCCGCCGCCGCCACCGCCGATTTCGAGAAGGCCCTGGCCGAGCGCCGCGAGAAGGCCGCCGCCGAGTTCGCCGCCAACATGCAGGCCAACGAGGAAGCCACCGCCCGCGCGGAGGCCCACCGCGAGGCCATCATGAAAGACGCCGAGCAGATCAAGCAAGAGGCGAACAACTATTCCGACGCCGTCATCAAGCATGCCGACGCCGAAGCCGCCCAGATCATCGAGCAGGCCCGTGCCGCCGCCGAGAAGATCCGCAAGGAATCCGACCGCGAGCTGCAGGCGGCCACCGCCCGCCGCGACGCCATCACCCAGCAGTTGACGAACGTGCGCGAGATGCTCTCCACCCTCGGTGGCGCCGGCATCGTGAACGCGCTCGCGCAAGCTGAGGCGATCCAGGTCGAGCCCGAGCCCGCCGCCGAGCCGGAGCCGACGACGGAGTTCGAGCCCGCTGAAGAAGACGAGCAGTGAAACACCGTTACCTGGGCAGCTCCGGGCTGAAAATCTCGGAGCTGGTCTACGGTAACTGGCTGACTCACGGCGAGCAGATCGAGAAGGATGCCGCCATCCAATGCGTCCACGCGGCGCTGGATGCCGGCATCTCCTCGTTCGACACCGCCGACGTCTACGCCAATACCGTCGCCGAGAAAATCCTGGGCAAGGCGCTGAAGGGCCAGCGGCGCGAGTCGCTGGAGATTTTCACCAAGGTGTATTGGCCCACCGGGCCGGGCGGCCCAAATGATTCCGGCCTCAGCCGCAAGCACATCATGGAGTCGGTGCACGGCTCGCTGAAGCGGCTCGGCACCGACTACGTGGACCTCTACCAGGCGCACCGCTACGACCACGAGACCCCGCTGGAAGAGACGATGACCGCTTTCGCGGACGTGGTGCGCTCTGGGAAGGCGCTGTACATCGGCGTCAGCGAGTGGACGGCCGACCAGATTCGCGCGGCGAAGCATTATGCCGACGAGTTGCACTTCCCGCTGGTGTCGAACCAGCCGCAGTATTCGATGCTGTGGCGGGTGATTGAAGCCCAAGTGGTTCCCACTTGCGTCGAGCTTGGCATCTCGCAGATTTGCTTCTCGCCGGTGGCGCAGGGCCTGCTCACCGGCAAATATCTGCCGGGCAAGCCGCCGCCGACCGGTTCACGGGCGGCAAACGCTACCGGGGCGTCATTCCTGAAGCGCTGGTATTCACCCAAGAATCTCCAGGCCGTGCAGGGCCTGCGCCCGGTCGCCGATGAGCTTGGCCTTTCGATGGCGCAATTGGCGCTGGCGTGGGTGCTGCAGCACGATTATGTGGCCGCCGCCATCATCGGCGCTTCCCGCCCCGAGCAGATCACCGAAAACGTCGGCGCCTCCGGCGTGGCAATCCCCGCCGACGCGCTGTCGGCCATAGACGAAGTCTTGGCCGAGATCATCGTCACCGACCCGCTGAAAACCATAGAAATCACCCCGGCCACCCGCCCATCTTGATTGGGCTGGATCTTTGCTCACACGCTCTTAGCTGCCAGGGACGGAATATTCGGCGTTGACGCGGCGGCCGGGGAAGACGCGGCGGCCGACGGCGGCTTCCAGACCGGGGGTGGGTTCGACGGGCTGGCCGCCGGCCAACTGGCGGTAGATTTCCAAGATTTGTTCCGCCTGGCCGGCGATGGGGTATTGCGCGCCCAGCTCTTTGGAGCGGGCAGCCGCGCGGGCGGCGAACTCCGGATTCCGCAGGGAATCCAGGGTGGAGATAATCGTCTGCGCAAGTGAAATCGGGTTTGGGCGGGCAAGGAAGGCGTTCACGCCGGGGTCGGCCACCAGGCGCAGTTCGTCGTCGCACATCACCAATGGCAGCCCGGCGTTGGCGGCGTCGTGCAGCACGATGCCCTGGGTGTCGGTCATGGAAGGGAAGACGAACACGTCCGCCCCGGCGAGGTATGCGCCCAGCTCTTCGTGGCGGACTTGCCCCATCAGCCGCACCCGGCCGAAGTTGGCCGCCTGCCGCAGCCGGGCCCGCAGCGCCACCGAGGCGGCACGCCAATCGCCCACCAGCATCAACTCCGCCTGGGGGATGGCATCGCGCACCAACTCGAAAGCGTCGAGCAGCAGATCGATGCCCTTCTCAGCCGAAATCCGCCCCACGTACAGCAAGCGCGGCCCGTCGCCCTTCGGCACCGGCGCCAGCGGCGGCAGCGGGTCGGCCCCGGTCGGTACCACCCGCACCTTGGCCTGCGGGGCCACCTCCAGCACCCGGCGGGCGGTCTTCGCCGACGGGGCGATGACGAGATCGGCGGAGGTGAGCATGGAAGCCGCCAACTGCAGTAACTGCACCTGCGCCCCGCCCCGGCGCGGGCGCTTTACGCGCAGGTTGCGCAATTGCGGCCAAGACTTCGTCAGATGCGCGTGGTAAACCTTGTAGGCGGCGTTCAGCAGCGGGAGCAGATGCCAATAGTGCTCGGCGTAGGCCTCCAGGTCCGTCTGCCAACTGATGACGAGCGGTCGCCCCGCCCGCTGCGCCGCCCACAGCCCGAGCAAACACACTGGGCCGAAGCCGTGCACGTGAATCACATCAGGCGGGTTGGCGATGATCTGCGCCAGCCGGTAGTCGAAATCCTGCCCGACGGCCAGGCGGAACTGCATGCCCTTGATGGCGACGGACGGCAGCCGGATTTCCCTCCGGTGCGGATTTCCGGCGTACGGGTTCGGCCCCTCGGAATCGGGGGCGACGAGCAGCAGCCGGTGGCCGGCGGCCAACACCTGGCCTGGATGGCCCCCCTGGCC
>JAISTI010000115.1 GCA_031272685.1 Propionibacteriaceae bacterium
TCGCCGAGCAGACCGCCGCCGGCGGCTATCTGGCACTCGCCGACCAGTTCGACGATGTTGCGGTACGGGTCTTCGAGCATCCGCTGGCGGCCCTGCGCTCGCAAGCGGCCGGGTTGCGCCGCCTCATCGCGCTCACCACCCCGGATACCACCCGCTGGGTGCTGGCCTACCTGTCGAACGCCGACAAGCTGGCGCTGGCCGTCTCCCCATACGCATCCCCGCCGGAACTGCTGGCGGACGCCCGGCTGGCCGCCATCGGCGCGGGGATTGCCGAGCCTTGGGAAATCCGCAGCCAGCCGGCTTTCGCCGCCTTGCGCGACGTGGTGCGGCGGCAGGCCGCCGATCGGCACTTGCAGACCGTGCGGCTGGCCGGGGTAATCCTGCGGCTGCACCAGCAACTGTTGGAAGACCTGGCGAATGCGCCCCCGGAGACCGCCGCCGACATCCGCGAGCAGTTGCGCGGGCTGCTCTTCCCCGGCTTCCTCTCCGCCGCGGAAAGCCGCTGGCTGGCCCGCTACCCGGTGTACCTGCGGGCGGCGGCGCTGCGGGTGCGCCATGCCAAGGCCAGCCCTTTCAAAGACGCGACCAAGATGGAAGAGGTGCTCGACGCCGAAGACGCTTACGCGAAGCTGACCGCGAAATACCCGCCGGGGCTCGTCCCCGACCCGGTGCTGCGGGTTGGCTGGCTGCTGGAGGAATTCCGGGTGCAGGTATTCGCGCAGGCGCTGGGCACGGTGGAACCGGTCTCGCTAAAGCGCTTGCGCGTGGCGATGGACGCGATACAGTAGCAATGTGCTTGATCCGAAAGAACTCTACGAGGTCGATCTGAACCCGTGGCTGGATGTGCTCGGGAAGCGGGTGGTGCTCATCCACCTGCTCACCGGCTACATCGACGCCGGCTCCGTCACCGGATCGACCGCCGAGTACATTTTGGATTCCTGCGAGCACGAGCCGATGATCACCTTCGACGCCGACCAACTGCACGACTACCGCTCCCGGCGGCCGCAGTTCGTCTTCGACACCAACAAGTGGGAAACCATGGTTCCCATCGAATTGCAGATTCACAAGGTGTTGGATGCCAACGGGGCGCCATTTCTGCTGCTCACCGGCCCGGAGCCGGATACCCAGTGGAACCGCGCCGCCGCCGCCGTCATGCAGATTTGCGAGCGGCTGGCCGTCATGGAGTTGCTCACCGCCTCCGGGGTGCCGATGGCGGTGCCGCACACCCGTCCCACGCTCATCACCACACACGCCACCGATTCTTCGCTGGTCTCGGCGAATCCCGTCTGGATCGACCGCATCCAGATTCCCGGCAGCTTCTCGCACCTGCTGGAGCTGACGGCCGGCCAGCATGGCTTCGCCGCGCGCGGTTTCCTGGCGCATGTGCCGCACTATCTGGCGCAGTCGCCGTTCCCGCAGGCCATCTCCGAGGTCATTTCGCGCATCAACAAAGCCGCCGGGCTGCGCATCCCGCTGGACGTGATCGACCAAGCCTCGCAAGACGTGATGGACACCATCAACAAAGAGGCCTCCGACGATTCCGAGTTCCCGCGCATCCTGGCCGCCCTGGAAGAGCAATACGACCAGATGCGGGCCAATGGGGCCGCCTCGGTGCCCACCGCCGAGGAGATCGGCGCGGCCGTGGAGCAGTTCCTGGCCGAACAGGGCTGATTTCTTAGAGCGCGGCCGCCAACTGTTTGCCGCGGTCGTTGGAGCGCATGGCGGCGATGGCCGCCCGC
The DNA here is from genome assembly GCA_031272685.1 of Propionibacteriaceae bacterium. Lineage (GTDB taxonomy): Bacteria > Actinomycetota > Actinomycetes > Propionibacteriales > Propionibacteriaceae > Propionicimonas. The sequence continues at coordinate 1,740 of JAISTI010000115.1, forward strand.
TCCAACTGGCGCACCCGCTCGGCGCTGATGCCCCAAAGGTCCGCGATGTCGGTGAGTTTCGCTTGCCGCCCGTCCAACAGGCCGTAGCGGCGCCGGACGATGTCGGCGGAACGCTCGTCCAGCACGTGCAGCATGTCCTCCAGCCCTTCGCGGGCTTGGGCGTCGAACACCATCTCGTCCGGGGCGTTGTCGTCTTGGGGGATGTACAGGTCGGCCAGCGAGACGCCGCTCTCTTCGTCCAGCGGCGCGTCCAGGCTCACATGCTCTTGCGAGAAGCGCAGCAGTTCCAACACCTGGTCGGTTTCCCAGCCGAGTTCTTGCGCGATTTCCTCAGCCTCGACCTGCCGGTCGTGGCGCTGTTCCAGCAGGCGGCGGGCGGAGAGGACCTGGCTGATTTGCTCGGCCACATGCACCGGCAGGCGCACCACCCGGCTCTGCTGCGCGATGCCGCGGGTGATGGCCTGGCGCACCCACCAGGTCGCGTAGGTGGAAAATTTGAAGCCTTTGGTGTAGTCGAATTTTTCCACCGCCCGGATCAGGCCGGAGTTGCCTTCTTGGATGAGGTCGAGGAACGGCAGTTGGCCACGGGCGTATTTCTTGGCGACGGAGACCACCAGCCGCAGGTTGGCGCTGATGAAACGCCGCCGGGCGCGCTGCCCGGCCTCGACCAGTTCGGCCAGCTCCGCGTCGGTGGCTTTCAGCCGCTGCTGGTTGGCCTCGTCCGGCTCCAACAGCCCGCCCAAGATGCGCTCGGCATACAGCCCGGCCTCCATCCGCTTGGCCAGGATGATCTCCTCTTCGGCGGTGAGCAGCGGGATCTTCGCCAGCCCGGCCAGGTAGAGGCCCACCGAGTCTTTGCCCTCGATGCGGTCAGTCTGCGCTGTCATCTGTTCTCCTCGATATGTCGTCCATGGGAAATAACGACGGAAGGGCCGGATTCATTCCCAGGGCATTTGGAAAATCGGCGGCGGCGTGCCAGACTATGAGGAGCATTTGACAGGAGCGGATTTTTTTTGCGCTCTTTTCGGTTGGAAGGGGTCGAGTTGCCTGCACGAGCCAAGGCCGTCGAAGAAGAAAAGCCTGCCGCCGCGAAGCCGGCGAAGAAGCCGCGCCTGGCGGCCGTGAAAGCGGATGCCGAGCCCAAGGCGCCGGCGAAACCAGCCAAGCCTGCCGCCAAGAAGGCGTCGGCGAAGAAGCCCCCCGCCAAGAAGGCCGCGGCTGGGAAAGAGGCATCTGACAAGCCCGAAGAGCTGGTAACCGCCGAGATCAGCATCGCCGAGGTGGTGGTCGAGGCCGTCGAGGTGATGGCCGAGCAGGCGGAAAGCGCGAAGCTGCGCCAGGTGAAGGTGGAGGGCGACGAGCTGATTCTCACCGTCGGGCGCAAGCGCGATCTCGACGACGTGGACGACTCCGAGTTCCAGCCGGACGCCGAAGCCGAAGACGAGCGCGAACTGCTCGAAGACGAGGGCTTTTCGCTCTCCGACACCGACGACGCCGACGAGCCCGAACAGCAGGTGCAGTCGGCCGGCGCGACCGCCGACCCGGTGAAAGATTATCTGAAGCAAATCGGCAAGGTGGCGCTGCTGAACGCCGAGCAGGAAGTGCACCTGGCCAAGCGCATCGAGGCTGGGCTTTTCGCCGAAGAAGCGCTCGCCACCCGCAGGATCCGCAAAGACCTGCGCGAAGACTACGAGTGGATCACCGAAGACGGCCTGAAGGCGAAGAACCACCTGCTGGAGGCAAACCTGCGGCTGGTCGTTTCGCTGGCGAAGCGCTACACCGGGCGCGGCATGCTCTTCCTCGACCTGATCCAGGAAGGCAACCTGGGCTTGATCCGCGCCGTGGAGAAGTTCGACTACACGAAGGGCTACAAGTTTTCCACGTATGCGACGTGGTGGATCAAGCAGGCCATCACCCGCGCCATGGCCGACCAAGCCCGCACCATCCGCATCCCCGTCCACATGGTCGAGGTGATCAACAAGCTGGCCCGGGTGCAGCGCCAGATGCTGCAGGATCTCGGCCGCGAGCCCACCCCGGAAGAGCTGGCCATCGAGTTGGACATGACGCCCGACCGCGTCATCGAGGTGCAGAAATACGGCCGCGAGCCGATTTCACTGCACACCCCGCTGGGCGAAGACGGGGACAGCGAGTTCGGCGATCTGATCGAGGATTCCGAAGCCGTCGCCCCCGCCGAGGCCGTCAACTTCACCCTGCTGCAAGAGCAGCTCAACGACGTGCTGGACACCCTCTCCGAGCGCGAGGCCGGCGTGGTCTCGATGCGTTTCGGCCTCACCGACGGCCAGCCCAAGACCCTCGACGAAATCGGCAAGGTCTACGGCGTCACCCGCGAGCGCATCCGCCAAATCGAATCCAAGACGATGAGCAAGCTGCGCCACCCGTCCCGCTCGCAAGTTCTGCGCGACTACCTGGATTGAGAGTTAGCGATTGCGGCGCGGAGGCCGCAGTGACAACCTGCTGACTGCCATTGCAGGCATAACCGCCAATCTCAGGATTGGCGGCGAAATCAGCGGTTATAGACGTTGAAATACCAGTGGTCGGCGAGCTTGGTGTTGGTTGACGACCAGGGGACGCAATCCCAGCCCTGGTTCATGTAGGTGTAGGGAGGGTTCTTGCCGGAGTAGCTGTAGACGGTCGACTGTTCCAACTGGCCGTAGTGCTGATTGTTGTAGCCGACGACTTGGCTCAGTGTTATGGCGGCCCGCCCCACGTTGATGGCGGCCGGGTAGCCGTCCGGGCTCGGCGACTCGCCAGCATCGAGAGCCGCCAGGTCTTCCAGCACGGTCTTGAGTTCGGCGGCCACGGGGGAGACGTCGACTGGGCCGTCGGCTTTCACAGCTCCGTTTTCGTCAAGGGTGATGTTGTAGCAGCCCGAATACGTCTTGGAGTTGCAGTCTTTGCGGTGCAGCGAAAGCCAGCTGACCGCCGTGGTCAACTCGGCCGGATGCCGGGTGGCTTTGCTGTCGGAGGCGGCGAAAGACGTTGCCAGCGCGAAATTCTTCACTTTCACGTTCACCGTCTTGGAGACCCCGTTGTGCGCCACGACCTTGACGGGAAACACCCCCAGTTTCTTGACTGAAACCACGCCTTTCTTCGTCACCTTCAACGCGCTCGCGTCGTATTCGTAGGTCAAGGTGGCGTCTTTCACCTTCGTGCCTTTGGGCACCACCGCTTTGGCGTTCAGGCTCTCTTTGCCAAGCAGGTTCAACGAGATGCCCTTCACCGCGACCCCGGTGGCGGCCACCATTGGAATCACCACCTTCTTGGCAATCCGGCGGACTTGCGCGTCCACCCCCGCAACCTGCGACTCGCACGGGATGTTCCCAAAATGCGCCACGGTGACGTAATAGCCGTACCGCTTGCCCTTCTTGATTTTCTTGTCGGTGAAAGCACTCGCCCAGCTCAGGCTGGCGCGCAGCTTGAACACCTTCTTGCCCGCATCCTTGCGATACACGCACACCACCTCCGGGTAGTCTCCCGGATCCCAGGTGAGCTGGAAAGCCAGCCCCTCCACGCGCTTGAGCTTCACATCTTCCGCCGGCGCCACATACGCCTGCGGCAAGAGCGCCGGAGCCGCCTGCGGCGGGGCAGCCGACGCCGGAGCGGTCGGCAACAGCGCCCCCGCGGCCAGCGCCAAACCCACGGCCAGGCTGGAAAATCTCACACGCAAACTGTTCCACCTCTTCCAGCGCGAGTCAACGCGCCCACCCGCCGACCCCCCCCATGAGGATGGCTG
>JAISTI010000173.1 GCA_031272685.1 Propionibacteriaceae bacterium
CCAGGAGAAGAACACCGACACCAGGAAGAAGACCACCGACAGCACGGCCGCCAGCAGGGTTTGCCCGGAACTGGTCAGCGTCGTGGCCAAGGTGACCGCCAACATGCCGAACAGGGTGGTGAACTTGATGACCGGGTTCATGGCCACCGAGGAGGTGTCCTTGAACGGGTCGCCCACGGTGTCGCCCACGACGGAGGCGTCGTGCAGCTCGGTGCCCTTGGCGGCGAGGTCGACTTCGACGATCTTCTTGGCGTTGTCCCAGGCGCCGCCCGCGTTCGCCATGAAGATGGCCTGGTAGAGGCCGAAGATGGCGATCGAGATCAGGTAGCCGACGAAGAAGTACGGCTCCAAGAACGCGAAGGCGAGGGTGGCGAAGAAGATGCCCAGGAAGATGTTGAACATGCCGTTCTGGGCGTAGCGGGTGCAGATCGAGACCACCGCGCGGGAATCCTCGACGGAGGCCTTCTCCGAGGAGGTGTCGAGCTTGATGTGGTCTTTGATGTACTCCACCGCGCGGAAGGCGCCGGTGGTGACCGCCTGCATCGAGGCTCCGGAGAACCAGTAGATGACGGCCCCGCCGGTGAGCAGGCCCAGCAGGAACGGGGCGTGCAGCAGCGAGAGGAACTCCAGCTTCGAAGGATCGAGCTTGTCGGTCAGGGCCATGATGATCGAGAAGATCATGGTGGTGGCGCCCACGGCCGCCGTGCCGATCAACACCGGCTTGGCGGTGGCCTTGAAGGTGTTGCCGGCGCCGTCACCGGCCTCCAGCAGGTATTTCGCCTTCTCCCAATCTGGGGTGACGCCCATGTCTTTGAGCTCGGAGTCGATGTTCGGCACCGACTCGATGCGGCTGAGCTCGTAGACGGACTGCGCGTTGTCGGTGACCGGGCCGTAGGAGTCGACGGCGATGGTGACCGGGCCCATGCCCAGGAAGCCGAAGGCGACCAGGCCGAGCGCGAACACCGACGGGGCGAGCATCAAAGTGCTGGGGAAGCACAGCGACACCACATAGGAGGCGCCCATCAGCACGATGATGGCCAGGCCCAGCCAGTAGGCGGAGAAGTTGCCCGCCACCAGGCCGGAGAGGATGTCGAGGGAAGCGCCGCCCTTGTTCGCGGACTTCACGACCTCTTCCACATGCTTGGCCTTGACCGAGGTGAAGACCTTGACCAACTCGGGGATCAGCGCGCCGGCGAGGGTGCCGAAGGAGATGATCAGCGAGAGCTTCCACCACATCGAGGTGTCGCCGCCGACTTCGGGCAGCAGCAGCGCCGAGATGATGAAGGTGAGCGCGATGGACACGCCGGAGGTGATCCACACCAGCGCGGTCAGCGGCGTCTCGAACTCCATCTCGTCGGAATCGGCGAACTTGCCCTTCATGATGACGGTGTTGATCGCGTACGAGAGGGCCGAGGCCACCAGCATGATGGCGCGGATGAAGAAGATCCAGATCAGCAAGCTGGCCTGGGTGAGGGTTTCGGGCACCGCCAGCAGGATGAACGTGATGAGCGCGACGCCGGTGACGCCGTACGTTTCGAAGCCGTCGGCGGACGGGCCGACCGAGTCGCCGGCGTTGTCGCCGGTGCAGTCGGCGATGGTGCCGGGGTTGCGCGGGTCGTCTTCGCCGATCTTGAAGATGATCTTCATCAGGTCGGAGCCGACGTCGGCGATCTTGGTGAAGATGCCGCCGGCGATGCGCAGCGCGGACGCGCCCAGCGACTCGCCGATGGCGAAGCCGATGAAGCAGGCGCCGGCGATGTCCTTGGGCAGGAACGACAAGATGAGCAGCATCATGATCAGCTCGGTGGAGATCAGCACCATGCCGATGGACATGCCCGAACGCAGCGGGATGACGGAGACCGGGTAGGGCTTACCGGGCAGCGCGGCGTGGGCCGTGCGCGAGTTGGCGAAGGTGTTCAGCCGGATGCCGTACCAGGCGATGCCGTAGGAGCCGGCCATGCCGATGACGGAGAAGAGCAGGATGACGATGACCTTGCCCCAGTTTCCGGCGGTGGTGCCTTCGAGGAAGCCGAAGTAGATGGCGATGACCAGGCCGATGAAGGCGAACAGGATGAGCAGGAACTTGCCCTGCTGCACGAGGTACGCCTTGCACGTCTCGTAGATCAGGTCGGAGATCTCTTTCATCGACCGGTGCACGGGCAGGGCCTTGAGCTTGCGGTAGCTCATGATGCCGAAGGCGAAGCCGGCCAGGCAGATCACGATGCCGATGATCATAAGGGTCAAGCCGTTCACGGCGCCGCCGAAGAAGGTGATGCTGAGCAGTTCTTCGGGCACGGGGAGGTTCACTTCGGAGATGTGGCCCTCGTCCCCGGCGGCGGGGGCGCTCTGGGTGGCGGTGCACGCCGTCAGCGCCAGGGCGGCCAAGCCCAGCACGCCGATCAGCGCGGTGCGCACCCTTCTAGGGGTTTTTTTGTCTTTTGACACGGGTTTTCCTTTTGGTTGGGTCCTTGAGCCATGCCGGACGCCCGAAATGGCCCAGTGCATACTATCGGCTCAAGCGGCGCTGCCCGAAACGGCGTCGGCTGGTGTTCACATTTTGGCTTCGGCCCGCGCTCGGCCGATTCCGGCGGCCAACCCTCATCCAGAATGCGGGCCGGTGTTTCCCAAAAGGCCTGGAATATGGTAATAGTTTCCTTGTGAAAAACGTTACTGTTCCACTGGAGGCGCAGCACGCGGACGCCTCCACCAGGCGGCAGGTCCTGGATTCGATAATGCGGCACGGCCCGTCGACGGCGACGGAGCTGGCCGAACGCCTCAAGCTCACCCCGGCCGCGATCCGCCGGCACACCGGAGTGCTGGTGGAAGTCGGGCACATCGCCCCCCGCCCCCAGAAGGTCGAAGGGCAGCGCGGCCGCGGCCGCCCGGCGTCTGTCTTCATCCTCACCGATTCCGGCCGCGCCGAGTTCAGCCACACTTACGACAAACTCGCCATCGCCGCCCTCGCGCAACTGCACCAGATCGCCGGCGACGACGCCATCGCCGAAGTGGCCCGCCGCAACGTCGAAGACGTGGTGGATCTGTTCAACCAGCTCGTCGACGACTACCCCTCCCGCAGCGCCGCCCTGGTGGCCGCGCTGAACGCCAAGGGCTATATGGCGGTCTTGCGCCAGCTGCCCGACGGCGAGCAGCTCTGCCAGTACCACTGCCCAATCATGCATGTGGCCGCGAAGTTCCCGAAGATTTGCGAGGTCGAATCGCAGGTGTACGCCGAACTGGTAGGCTCTGACATCCAGCGGATTGCCTACATCGCCCTCGGCGATGAAACCTGCGACATCCACATCCCCCGACACGAGGAAGAAGACGAGGCCGCCGAATGAGCGAAGCCACAGCGCCCGGGCTCGGCGCCACACAGGACGAGCATCTGGCGGCGCTGGGCAACTACCAATACGGTTGGCACGATTCCGACGCCGCCGGCGCCACCGCCCGGCGCGGGCTGGACGAGTCGGTGGTGCGCGGCATCTCGGCGCTGAAAGGCGAGCCGGAATGGATGTTGGACATCCGGCTGCGGGCGCTGGAGCTGTTCCAGGCCAAGCCCATGCCCACCTGGAGCGCGGATCTTTCCGAGATCGACTTCGACGAGATCAAGTACTACGTCCGCTCCACCGAAAAGCCGGCCGCGACATGGGAGGACCTCCCCGAAGACATCAAGAACACTTATGACCGGCTCGGCATCCCCGAAGCCGAAAAGGCCCGGCTGGTGGCCGGGGTGGCGGCGCAATACGAGTCGGAGGTCGTCTACCACAAGATCAACGAGGAGCTGGCCCGGCAGGGCGTCGTCTTCTTGGACACCGACACCGGGCTGAAAGAACACCCAGAGCTGTTCCGCGAGTATTTCGCCACCTCGGTGCCGGTGGGGGACAACAAATTCTCCGCGCTGAACACGGCGGTCTGGTCCGGCGGCTCGTTCATCTACGTGCCGCCGGGGGTGCACGTCACCATCCCGCTGCAGGCGTATTTCCGCATCAACACCGAAAATATGGGCCAGTTCGAGCGCACTCTGATCATCGCCGACGAAGGCTCGCATGTGCACTACGTGGAAGGCTGTACCGCCCCCATCTACAAATCCGACTCGCTGCACGCGGCCGTCGTGGAGATCTTCGTGAAGAAGAACGCCCGGGTGCGCTACACC
>JAISTI010000020.1 GCA_031272685.1 Propionibacteriaceae bacterium
CCAAAGCCTGGATGAACTCACCACCATGCTGGAAACGCACACCACCATCCCCTTCACCATCCACACCACCGCAGATGCCCCCTTGGACTCGCTGGTGGCGTTCCCAGACGAAGAATCCGAGGCGAGATTCCGGGAGAACGAAATCCGAGACTGGCTGCCCAACTGCCCCAAGCTCGCGGGCTCCTAGCCCTTGGAGAGACCGTCCGAGCCGCCCTAGCCGGCCAGCGTCGCTTCGCGGCTGGCTTGCTCTTGGGCGCGGAACTGGCGGAAGCGGGGCAAGAACTTGTCCCAGTCGATAATGTGGGAGTCGATTTCGGGGCCGTCGATGCAGGCGTGCTTGCGCACCAGCTTGCCGTCGACGAGCACCGGCACCATGCAGGCGCCGCACATGCCGGTGGCGTCCACCATGATCGAGTTCAGGCTGGCCACGCACTTCACGCCGTATTTCTTCGTCAAGTCGGAGACGGCCTTCATCATCATCGGCGGGCCGATGGTGGTCACCTCCGCCACCTTGCGCTTCGGGTTCTCCTGCTGCAGCATCGGCTCCAGGGCGGTGGTGACGAAGCCGTGGATGCCGAACGTGCCGTCGTCGGTGGTGTACACCACGTCCAGCAGCTCGCCGAACTCCGCTTGCAGCTCTGGGACGCGCTCGCCCTCACCCGTCCAGAACATCAAGTCTTTGGAGCGGAAGCCGGAAATGAGGGTGACGTGGTTGCCCAGGCGCAGGTGCTCGCGCATGATCGGGTAGACCGGCGGCAGGCCGAGGCCACCCGCCGTGAAGACGATGGTCTCGTCGGGGGCCAGTTTCGCCAGCTCGGACGGCTGGCCCAGCGGCCCGGCGATACCGGCCAGCGCTTCGCCGGCCTGCATCCGGTTGATGCGGATGGACGAAGTGCCCATGGCTTGCACCGCCAGGCAGACGGTGCCGTCGGCGGTGTTCCAGTCGGCCAGCGTCAGCGGAATCAGCTCGCCGCCCTCGTAGGGAAGCACCCGCACGAACTGGCCCGCCTGGGCGGCGTTCGCAATCGCCGGGGCGTAGACGTACAGCTCTTCGATGTTGTCGGAGAGCCGGCGTTTTGCGGTGATCACCGCGCGGGCGGCGGCCTTCTCGGTGTATTCGAGGGCGGAAGCCACCTGCGCCTTCACGCTCTGGGCTGACGGCGGGGTGTCCGCTCCGGAAATCTCGATTGCGGCCGAGCGGCCGTCGCCGGCGGCCCGGATGGCCGTCGAGCCGCCGCGGGCGGCGTCGCCGCCGGAAAAGACGCCGTCGAGGGTCGTCTCTTGCGATTCGGGCTTCAACTCGATGGCACCGCGGCTGGAGACGCGCAGCCGCGGCTCGGAATCCTTGATGATCGGGTTGGCGGTGTTGCCCAGCGCCATGATCACCAAGTCGGCGGGGGTTTGCTCTTTGACCCCGGTGTTGACCGGGCGGGCGCGGCCGGATTCGTCCGGCTCGCCCAGCTCCATCACGTCGACCACCGCGGAAACCACCCATCCGGTCTCCGGGTCGCCGACGAATTCCGAAGGGGAACGCAAAGTCGCAAGGGCGATGCCTTCTTCGAGGGCGTGGTGCAGCTCTTCGACGCGGGCCGGCATCTCTTCTTGGGTGCGCCGGTAGACGATGGTGACATTGCCGCCCAGCCGGCGGGCGGTGCGGGCGGCGTCCATGGCGGTGTTGCCGCCGCCGACGACTAGCACGTTCTTGCCTTTCACCGGCGGCAGCGGCGTCTCGAACTCGTCCAAATTGCCGTGCATCAGGTTTACGCGCGTCAGAAACTCGTTCGCGCTCATCACGCCGCGCAGATGCTCGCCCGGCACGTTCAGGAAACGCGGCAGGCCCGCGCCCGAGCCGATGAAGACCCGCTCGAAGCCGGCTTCGCGCAACTGCGCCAGCGTGCCCGTCTTGCCCACCACGAAGTTGGTGACGAAGCGCCCGCCAAGCAGCCTGATCTTCTCGACCACGTCGTCGATCAAGGTGTTCGGCAGCCGGAACTCCGGGATGCCGTAGCGCAGCACCCCGCCCAGCTCGTGGAAAGCCTCGAAGACCGTCACCGGCACGCCTTGGCGGGCCAGCAGGAAGGCGGTGATCAGCCCGGAAGGGCCGGAGCCGACAATCGCCACCGGGGCCTTGTTGGCGCTCACCCATGGATCGGGGGTGCCGCCGAACCGCTGGACGGCCGCGCCGGGATGCTTCAACTTGTCCCATTCGGGCAGGAACCACTCCACCTGGCCGATGCTCATCGGGTGCTTGTGGATGCAAGAGCCCTGGCATTGCAGCTCCTGCGGGCAAACCCGGCCGGTGACGTTCGGCAGCGGGTTGCACGCTTCCAGCAGCGCCAGCGCGTCGTCGAACTTGCCTTCCCCGATGGCCTCGAACATCTGCGAGATATTCACCTGCACCGGGCAGCCGCCGGTGCGAACCCCGGTCTTGCGGTGGATTTCACCAAGTTGGCAAGGGGTTTTGGCGCATTGGCGGTCGCGCAGCGCCTCCAGCCAGACGAACAGCTCCACCTCGCGCAGGCCGTAGCCCAAATCCATATATCCCAGATAGCCCTTGTTCACCAGCCCGAAATCCGCGGCCCGCTCGTCCGCGGGACGGATGTACGGGTG
>JAISTI010000097.1 GCA_031272685.1 Propionibacteriaceae bacterium
GAACAGGTAGCGGCCCATGATGGTGCGGTTCGGAGCGCCGAAGGCGCGGGCGGCTTCGACGTAGGTGGCCTCGCGGGCTGAGACGGTGGTGTTGCGCACCACCCGGTAATACTGCGGGATGTAGATGACGGTGAGGGAGAGCGCCGCCGACATGATGCCGGAGCCGAGCAGCCCGCCCAGCAGGAATGAGAAGACGATGGCCAGCAGCAGCGACGGGAAGGCGTACATGGCGTCCATGGTGAACACCAGCACCCGGTCGATCCAGCCGCCCACATAGCCGGAGACCAGCCCGAGCACCACCCCGATTATCAGGGACAGCAGCACCGAGAGCAGCACGACGGTCAGCGCGGTGCGCGCCCCCCAGACCACCCGGGAGAAGATGTCGAAGAACTGGTCGTTGACGCCCAGCCAGTGCTCGGGGCTGGGCGGGCTCTGCTTCGGGAAGCGCACCCCGTCCAGCTCCACCTGCGCGAAGCCGTAGGGCGCGATCCAGGGGGCGAAGACCGCCAGCACTAGGAAGAGCGCGACGATGGCCAGGCCGATGACCAGCAGCCAGCGCGCCAAGCCGGTGGTTTGGCGGAACGGGGCGAGCAGGCGTCTCACTGGTACCTCACCCTCGGGTCGATCAGGGCGTTGACGATGTCGACCACCACCGAGATGACCGCCACCACGACGGCGAAGAAGGTGACGATGCCCTGCACGCCGATGTAGTCGCGCGCCTGGATATAGTGCATCAGCTGGTAGCCCAGGCCGGGCCAGTTGAAGGTGGACTCGGTGAGCACCGCGCCGCCCATCAGCATGGCCGCCTGCAGGCCGACCACCGTCACCACCGGCACCAGCGCGTTGCGGAAGGCGTGCTTCTTGATGACCAGCCGCTCGGGGATGCCGCGGGCGCGGGCGGCCTCGACGTAGTCGGATTGCAGAGTCTGCAGCAGGTTCACCCGCACCAGGCGGATGAACACCCCGCAGATCATCAGGCCGAGGGTCAGACACGGCAGGATGTGATGCACCAGGATGTCTCCGGCGGCGGCCCATTCCCCCTTGATGATGGCGTCTAACAGCACCACATGGGTGACCGGCTCGTTCGCCACCGTGAACAGCACCCGGGGGCTGGCGATGCCCGACGTGGGCAAAGACAAGGGCCGGGCCACATAAAGCTGCATCAGCAGGCCGACGAAGAAGATGGGGGTGGCGTAGGAGGCGATGCCGAATATGCGGATCACCACGTCGCGCACGGAATCGCGCTTGTGGGCGGCGATCCGGCCCAGCGGGATGCCCACCCCGAGGGCGATGATGAACGCGCCGAGGGTGAGGGTGAGGGTGGCGCCGCCGTTGTCGCGCACGATTTCCAGCACCTGCCGGTTGTCGGTGATGGTCTGGCCGAAGTTGAAGGTGGCGGTATTGCCCAGATATTCGAGGTATTGGATGATGAGCGGCCGGTTCAGCCCGGCCATCGCCTTGCGGGCCTCGATAGCCTCTTCCGAAAGCTTGCCGCCCACCGACGCGGAGATCGGGTCGCCCGGCGCCACCCGCAGCAGCAGGAACACCACGGTGAGCAAGATGAACATCATGGGCAAGACGAGCAGGATCCGCTGCAAGACGTAGCGGGGCAGGGATCCGCGGGACACGAGGGGCCTTTCGTCGTCGGTCGGGGCTTGGATTGAGTATAGGCGGTTCCGCCTGCCGTGGGCTTTCGTGGCCGAATCGTTATCAAACAGCGGGCGAATTAGGGCGCATTTGTAACAAGAAAGAAACATCGGGCAGGTGGAATTGCCAGAACATTTGTGCGCAGGGCGACTTGCGCGCTCACTACTAACGACTAGGGAGAATCTCTATGAAGATCAGTACTGGCGCCAAGTTGGCCGCTCTGGGTGCAGCCGCGGTTCTGGCGCTCACCGCCTGCGGCACCCCTGCCGCCACCACCTCCGACGAGCCCACCGAGCCGGTGGCCACCGACACCGCTTCGACCGAGCCGGAAACTTCCGGCGGCGGCAGCTACATCCTCGGCACCACCGACATCCCGACGGCGCTCGATCCGGCGGCCACCTACGACCTGCCGTCCTGGAACTTGCAGTACACCAACTACGAGCAGCTGATGAAGTTCGACGCGAACGCGCCCGACCCGACGCCGGACGCCGCCGAATCCTGCGAGTACACCGACGCCAAGACCATCACCTGCACGCTGCCCGCCGGCAAGACCTTCGCCAACGGCAACGCGCTCACCTCTTCGGACGTGAAGTATTCGCTGGAGCGCAACCTGCTCATCAACGAGCCTGACGGCGCGTCCGTGCTGCTCGCCTCCATCGCCGACAACTCCGGCGTCGAGGGCCAGAAGCTCACCGAAGGGGCCATCGAAACCCCCGACGACACCACCGTCATCTTCCACCTGAACCGCGAAGACACCACCTTCCTGGCCACCCTGGCCTGCGCGGTGGCCTCCATCGTGGACGAAGAAACCTACCCGGCCGACGCGCTGCTGTCTGACGACGAAGTGGTCGCGGCCCAAGGTTCCTCCGGCCCGCTCGTGATCTCGTCCTACACCAAGGGCCAGCAGGCTGTGTTCGGCACCAACCCGAACTACTCCGGCCCGCGTACGTCTGTCACCGACGAGGTGTTCGTGCAGTACTTCCAGGACGCCTCCCCGATGCGCCAGGCGCTTGAGGGCGAGCAGATCGACATCGCGTGGCGCACGCTTTCCCCGACCGACCTCGCCGACCTCGCCACCAAGGACACCGTCAAGGTGTACGACGGCAACGGCGCGGAATACCGCTACTGGGTCTTCCAGCTCGGCACCGAGGTTGGCGGCAACCTGGCTATCCGCCAGGCCGTCGCGCAGCTGATCGACCGCGACTCCATCACCACCAACGTGTACAACGGCATCAAGACCCCGGCGTACTCGCAGGTGCCCGTGGGCTTCGCCGGCGAGAAAGACTCCTTCAAGGAGAAGTACGGCGAGCCCAGCGCCGAGAAGGCCAAGGCCATCCTCGACGCCGCCGGAGTCAAGACCCCGGTCGACATCACCCTCGGCTACCCGCCCGAGCACTACGGCGAGCAGGCCGTCGACGAGGCGAACGAGCTGGCCCGCCAGCTGACCGACTCCGGGCTGTT
>JAISTI010000108.1 GCA_031272685.1 Propionibacteriaceae bacterium
AATGCGCCTGGAAGCCGCGCCGGTCCAACTCGGTGACGATTTCCTTCAGCTGCGCCCCGGTGAAGTGGGTCAAGCCCAGGCTGTCTGTCTGATGGCCATGGGAATCGAGATAGGGCGCGCTGACGGCCGCCGAGAAATTCTCGGCCACCCCGTCCACCATGATTTTCACCGAATCGGCGCGCATCCCCGTGCCCAGCCGGGCAACCTGTTCGCGGCGGGCCAGCAAGTCTTCCAGCTGTTCCAGCCCGCGCTCCCGATCCCACCACAGCGCCAGTGACGCCCGCGCCTTGAGGGTGCCGTCGGCCGCCGCGGCCAGATACGCGCCCAGATTGTCCGGGCCGACACTGCTGGGGCCGACGATGGCGTCCTGCCACCCGGCAATCCCATACGAGAAGCACATCTGTTGGGAGGCCACCAGGCCGGCGGTGATTTCCGCTTCCGTGGCCTCGCTCTGGTGTTGCAGCACCAGGTCGGCGGCGCCCTCGTGCAGGGTGCCAGTGGGCGTCCCGTCCGGGTCGCGCTCAATCCGGCCGCTTGCCGGATCAGGGGTACGGGCGTCCACCCCGGCGATTTCCAGCGCCCGCGAGTTCACCCAAAAGCCGTGCCGATCCCGGTTGGCGAGGGCCACGGGGCGGTCGGGGACCACGGAGTCCAAGTCTTCTTTCCGGGGTGTGCCGCCGGGGAAGGCTTCCATCGACCAGCCCCCGCCGAGAATCCACGGCCGGCCGGGATGCGCCCGGGCATAGTCGGCGATCATCTCCAGATACACCCGCGCGTCGATGACTCCGCTGAGGTCGCAGCGTCCCGCGTCCACCCCGCCAACAGCGGGATGCAAGTGGGCGTCGGTAAACGCGGGCGAGACAAACGCGCCGTCGAGTTCCACCACCTTGGTATGGGCATCAGCCTGGCTGCGCAGCACCTCGTCGGGCAACACCGCGGCGATGCGCTCGCCTTCCACGCGTATTCCCCAACCCGGCACCGAGCCGAGGCCCTCTCGGAAGATCGCCCCGCCCACATACACTGTCGAATCCATGCCGCCAGCCCTTCGTCGTTTTGCCCGACGCTACCTAGTCCATGTTGCGGGCAGTTGACGGCCGCGTGAAGGAATGTGGCCCATTGGATTGCGCCCGGACGGCGGGGCGTAAGACCATCTCCAGTGGGCATATGTCGCGCTTGGCATGGATATAGTTTTTCCATGTTATCGACCCCTCGCAGAATCCAAGTGGCCGCCATCGCAGTCGCCTTGGTTGCCAGTGTGCTCACCTCGGCAACGATCTCGGCAGCCGCGCCAGGCCAGTTGGCATTCCCGCAAGACATCAAGCCCCTGCGGGTGGTCGCGGACGGGCAGAGTGCCACCGCGAAGGCGTCCTCGGTGTCGAAAGCGGCCAAGAAGGTGAAGGTCACCTTCAAGGCCAACGGCGGGAAGATCGGCTCCAAGACGTCCAAGTCGAAGACGGTGGTGAAGGGCAAGAAGCTGGGTGCCCTGCCGACGGCGAAACGGTCGGGCTACACGTTCAAGGGCTGGTACACGAAGAAGAGCGGCGGCAAGAAGATCACCAAGACCACGAAAGCCACCAAGAACATCACCTATTGGGCGCATTGGCAAAAGAAGCAGACGGCGCCGAAACTGTCTTGGCAGCGGGTGACGATGACGTTCACCACGGCGTACCAAACGTATTCGTTTTCCTATGACAAACCGGTGGTTTCTGGTGTTAAGGCAAAAGTCGCCAAAACGGTTGACAGCGCGGCGGTTAAGTTTTACACGAACATGGTTGCCTCGTTGAAGAAATACGACGCGTCGCTGACGGCTTCCGAGATTGCCGACTGCAAGGCCAACGGGGTGAAGGGCACGCTCAGCGGCAAGCGGAACGCCGCATTGATAAAAGGCAAGTCAAATTCCGCTTCGATCTACAAGAGCAGGTACCTGTCCGTCTACCTGGGCGTATCCGGGTTCAGTTGTGACACCGAGATGGGTTATGCAGGTTCGAAGACGCTGAACATCGATCTGAAGACCGGCAAGTCGGTGCCGCTGAGCAAGTTCGCCAGCAACAAGGGGAACGCACTGGTAAAGCAGTTGGTCAACCGGGCTAAAGCCTATGGGCCTCCCTACTCTTACTCCAGCGCCAGCGATATCAAGAAGTACTACCTCGGCAAGGACAAGAAGTGGACGGTGAGCAGCAAGGGAGTGACGGTCTACTTCCACTGGGAGCTGTTCGACGACGGCATGCTCGTGAAGTGGCCGAAAATCAAGAAGCCTTGATTTCGGGTTGGATTTGGTCCGCTACCTCGTTGTAAATGCCGCAGTGCCCCCCTGCCGGGAGGTGTCACTGACTCCGACAAGATAGTCGGCCTCGTCGAGGGTGGGCGGTGGCGCGTGGTGTTCACGGGCTTCGAGTTGAGCCCGGTTGTTGATGAGGTTTCTTCCCCAGCGATCGGGAGCGGCATCGATAAAGGCGCAAGGGTTGCGCAACGTTTAGGCGTCTGGGATGAGGCGCTTGCCGAGATCGGCAACCTGGAAGACCTCGTAGCCGCAGTGCTCATAGAAGGCGACGGCGGCGGCATTTCCGGCACGCACCTGGATGTTGACCTTGGGACAGCCCATAGCCACAAGCAGCGATTCCAGGTGGGCAAGCAGTTCCCGGCCGAGACCTTGCCCGCGGTGCTCTGGGGCGACCGCCAAGTAGTTGACGTGGCCGCGGTGGCCGTCATACCCGCCCATGCCCGACGCCACAATCCGGCCGTCGACTTCGCCGACGAGGAACAACTCCGGCTGCTGATCCAGTTTGCGCTTGACGTCGGCATGCGGGTCGTTCCACGGCCTGGTCAGACCGCACTCCTCCCACAGTGAGACGACCTGCTCCGTGTCGCCAACCGCAAACTGCCGAATCTTCATGTGCTTCCCTTCGCCACAACTCTACGGCTGGACGGGCAAGCTCGCATCCGCGAACACGCCGCGCACGGACGCCCCGAAGATGGGGGGAATCGACGCGTGCAAAGAGGGGCCCCAAGTGGCCCCTCTTTTCACGCGTGGAGATGGGGGGAATCGAACCCCCGTCCTTATGCAGACTTCCAAGTATTCTCCGGGTGCAGCCGACTGCTGGTTTCTCGGCCCCCAGCCGCTCGCCGGCCAGAGCTGGTAGGCCCAGCCTCAGAAAAGTCCCGCGCTAGCCCTGAGACGCGGCTAACGCAGCAAGCCTGCTAAACCAGGCCAGACATCGGACCGCAGGCGTGTCCGAGCTGACCCTTCGGTGGCCGATCAGGCGGCCAGAGCGAAGTTAGTGCGCGTAGAGTTGGCACTTATTGTTTTTCCCAGAGTTCGTTAACGAGACGCCCCTGGACCCTCGACCCGCTTCCCTTGAAACATCCGTCACAAGTCGAAACCTGTCATCCCCGCTGTTGAGTTGTAATCGCCGGTTGCCCAGCCGGACAACTTTACCCCCCGCGGCGGCGCCTTGCCAAGCCCCCCCCGCGGCCAAGTGGGGCGGCCACACCCCGGATGCCACGCGCCATAGCTACCGCCCAGCTAAGACAAGGAGTAGGTTTTATGCGCAGAGAGGAGTTCCCATGACAGAACCTACTTACCCTGAACAGCCGGTACCCCCGCAGCCGGGGCAAGTGCCGCCGGCGCCGCTACCCCCATACCAGCTAGCCGAACCGGCCCCCCAACCGCAGCCGTATCCCGCGCAACCGTATCCCGCACAGCCATATCCGGCGCAACCGTACCCCCAGCAGCCCTACCAGCCCGGGCCGCCCCAGCCGGCGTACGGCTACGCCCAGCCGGCTCCCCCGCAGCCGGGCGTCATTCCGCTGCGCCCGCTGAGCCTTGGCGACATCATCGGCGGGGCTTTCCGCGTGCTCAAGTTCAACCCCGGTCTGATGATCGGCGGCACCGCCATCTTCTCCGGCATCTCCATGGTGCTGCTGTGGTTCTCCGGCACCTTCGGGCTGCTCGGCTCCATCGTCAACTACATGCGGCTGCAGATCACCGAAGGCGCATCCGTCAGCGGCTTCAACGAATACCTGCAAGGGTTCTTCACCCCTGAGCGCACCATCCTGATGTTCGCGCTCAACCTGCTGGCCGTCCTTGTCGTTCTGCCGCTGTCGGCGATTCTGCCGTACGGCGCCCAGCAAGCCGCCCTCGGCAACAAGGTGGGCATCGGCGCAGCGCTGCAGGCCAAAGGCGGGCGCATCCTGCCGCTCATCGGCCTGGTCATCCTCGTCGTCCTGATCAGCTACGCCATCATGCTCATCCCGCTCGCGCTGATAATCGCCGCCGGCGTGGCCCAGAACGGCGTGCTGGCCGTCATCGGCGGGCTGCTGCACATCGCCGCCGGTGTCGTGATGTTGTGGGTCATGATCCGCCTGAACTTCGCCGGAACGGCTGTCGTGTTGGAGGGCCTCGGCCCCGGCAAAGCGCTGAAACGCTCGTGGGCGCTGGTCAAAGGCCGCTGGTGGCGGATTTTCGGCATTGGGCTGGTCGTCGGGCTGATCGTGTCCATCCCCATGGAAATCATCATGGGCGTCGGCTTTGGCCTGATGTTCGCCATGATGACGCCGCTGCCGCTGGCGGTGCTGCTGCTCGCCATCGACTTGATCGCCACCCCCTTCCAGGAGGCCGCGCTGGTAATGCTGTACCTCGACACCCGCATGCGGCAAGGGGAAAGCATCCAGTAAACCCAGAAAAAGGTAGGGCGGCAAAATTGGGCCGCCCCGATAACAGTGCGGGCCCTCAGCGGGCCAGCCGGTTGCGGGTGCGCAGCGCCCGTTCGGCCTCGCGCTTCGCGTCGCGCTCGGCGATGGCCTGCCGCTTGTCCCAGTCGCGCTTGCCGGTGGCCAAGGCGATTTCCACCTTGGCGTAGCCGTCTTTGAAATACAGCGACAGCGGGATGATGGTGACGCCCTTCACTTCGGACTCGCGGGCCAGCTTGGCGATTTCTTTGGCGTGCAGCAGCAGCTTGCGCTTGCGGCGGGTCTCGTGGTTGCGCCAAGTGCCGTAGGAGTATTCCGGGATGTGCGCGTTGCGCAGCCACACCTCGCCGCTGTCCACGCTCACATAGGCGTCCACTAGCGACGCCTGCCCGGCGCGCAGCGACTTCACCTCGGTGCCGGCCAAGACGATACCCGCCTCGAAACGCTCACCAAGGTTGTAGTCGTGCCGGGCTTTCTTGTTCTGGGCGACGAGCTTCC
>JAISTI010000118.1 GCA_031272685.1 Propionibacteriaceae bacterium
CATCCGGCTGCCCGGCTGAGCTGCCCGCCGCCGGAGCCTACCAGCCGCGCACCGACATCTTCCTGGCCCGCGCCAACGGCCTGCCGGTATTCGCCCGGGTGCTGCCCGACGACGAGGCGCTGCAGGCCGCCTTGCCCGCCCAGACGCGTATCTCTTGGGCCCGGCCGATGATCGACGCCCTGGAAGAGCCGCTGGCGCTGGTGTTCTTGGCGGCGGCACTTGCGGGATGGCACGGGAACTCGCAGTTCTGCCCCCGGTGCGGTGCCCAAACGATTCCAATACACGCCGGCAATGCCCGGTATTGCCCGAATTGCCGGCGGGAGCTTTTCCCGCGCACCGACCCGGCGGTCATCGTCGCCGTCACCGACGCCCAAGACCGGTTGCTGTTGGGCCGCCAGCCCGTTTGGGCTGCCAAACGCATGAGCGTGCTGGCCGGGTTCATCGAGGCGGGCGAGTCGGCCGAGCAGGCGGTGCACCGCGAGGTCGCCGAAGAAGTCGGCGTCAGCGGGCTGCGAGATGTGCGCTATTTCGGCTCGCAGCCTTGGCCTTTCCCGCGTTCGCTGATGCTCGGATACCAGGCGCGGGCGGAGCAGACGGAACTACGCTTGCAAGCCGCGGAGATCGAGCAGGCCCGTTGGTTCGCGCGGGAGGAGCTTGCGCAGCAGATCGCGGAGGGGGAAGTCATCATGCCCTCCCGGCATTCCATTGCCCATCGGCTCATATCGGCCTGGTTTCCCGGCGTGTCGGCGGCGGCCACCCTTCCGTAGCGCCGAGCGGGGCCGGCGGCCCCGGTCAGCGCGCCAATCCGGAGGCCCGGACGGCCCGGTGTTCGACGCACCTGGAGAGTGCGGCCTCGCTGCCGAAGAGGTATGCCTGGCGCTCGGCGCGAGTGAGGGCTGTATAGAGCAATTCGCGGTTGGCAAGGGGGGATTCCGGAGGTGGCAAAATCAGGGAAACCGCCTCGAACTGGCTGCCTTGGGCTTTGTGGACGGTGAAGGCGAAGGCGGGATCGGCTTGGTGAAGCAATTCCGCTGGGATTTCCGCCGGGCCGAAATAGCCAAGCAGCTCTCCACCGCGGCGAATGACGACGCCGGGGTCGCCATTGCTGAGGCCGAATTCCGGCGAATTCGCGGTGTAGATGAGCGGCTGGCCGGGGAAAAGCCCGAAAGCCGGGATGCCGGCCGCGGCGGCAATCCAGCTTTGCGCCCGCGCGCCCCAATGGGACACGCCCCAGCGGCCTTCCCGGTGGGCGCACAGGATTTGGTGGCGGCGCAGCTCCGCCAGCGCAGCCGGGCCGTCGGCGTCGCGGGCGGCGGCGATTGCGGGTAGGGCGGCGGCGAGAACCAGCGCGCGCAGCCGCTCTTCGCTTGCCGGATCTTCCGGGTCGAGTAGGAATACGCCGTCCGCGGCTTCGGCGAGCCGGCCCAATTCGGCCGCATCTGCCGCCTGCACCGCCCGCGCGGCGGCGTCCACCTGGGTGCCGCCGGAGCGGTGGTTGTGCCTCAGCCGCACCAAGGCGCCGGTCGGGCTGGGCGGCTCTGACAAGCTGGCAAGCATGGCGTCCAGGCTGGGCGAGCCGAGGGGCAGCTCGGCGATGTCGGCCAATACCGCACCGGCCTCCACCGAGGTGAGTTGTTCGGGATCGCCGACGAGCACCAGTTGGCCGTTCGGCGGCAGCGCCGCGAGCAGCCGGGACATCAAGGTGAGCGAAACCATGGACGCTTCGTCGATGACCACCAGGGCGAATGGCAGCGGGTTGAGCGCGTCGTGGGTGAAGACCATCCGGCCGGCGGGGCTCCAGCCGAGCAGGCGGTGGATGGTGGTGGGCGCAATTCCGGCCAGGCCCTCCTGGAGATGGGTGGGAAGCTCGCCCGCGGCCGTTTGCAGGGATTCGAGCATCCGGGCGGCGGCTTTCCCGGTGGGGGCGGCGAGCGCGATCCGCCCACCGCGGTGGAGCTGCTGCCATGCGGCGATGAGGCGGGCGATGGTGTGGGTCTTTCCCGTGCCGGGGCCGCCCGCGATTACCGTCAGGCGGCTGAGTGCCCCAACGGCGGCAGCCAAGCGCTGGTCGGGATCGGAACCGGGGGGGAAGAGCCCGTCGAGGATGGGCCGCAGGCCTTCGGCGGGCAGTGGCGCGGCGGCCCGCAGCTCTTGCAGCCGCTGTTCGACCCGCTGCTCTTCCGCCCAGTACCGCTGCAGGTAGAGCAAACCGGACACCAGCCGCAGCGGCGGGCCGGAAGGCGCATGCACGCCGACCGAGACCAACGGCGAACTCTCCAGCGCTGCCTGCCAGACCTGCGCCTCGGGGAATTCCAGCCCGTCGAGGTCGTCCTGATCGGTGGACGCGGGCAGTTGTTCGGCGGCGCGGCCGAGATCCAGGCAGGTGGAGCCGTGCTGCAGGGCTTGGACGGCTGCGGCCGCTCCCAGCAGTGCCAGCTCGTCGCGTTCGCCATAGAGCCACCCCCACTTGGTGGCGGCGTGGACACCGGCCCAACCGAGCAGCCCCCGGGCGTGGAATTCGCCCAGCAAGCCGGTGGCTGCCTTTGCCAACTGAGTCATTTCCCACCGCCCAACAACTCGGAAAGGCCGAGCACCAGCGCCGTGGGCGGGTACCAGCCGAAAACGCCGGTCGGCCAGCCGCCGGCCATGGTGGGATCGGCGCCGTCCATGCCGCGCACGAAGAGGTAGCCGACGCCCCCCAAGTGGGCTTCCGGCCGGTAATCGGGCAGCCGCCGGCCCAGGAAGCGGTGCAGTGCTACACAGTAGAGCGCCGCTTGCAGCGGATAGTGGCAGCTGATCATCTCGGCGGCCATGGCCTGGGGGTGGTAAAGCTGGGGGCGGAGTTCGGCCACCGGGCCGAGGGAGTTGGTCTTGTAGTCGATGACGAGGTAGCGGCCCGCTACCCGGAGCACGACGTCGATGCTGCCGTTCAGCGCGCCGAAGAGCCGCTGGCCGGCGAGCGCCGGGTTGGCCAGGGCGGCCGCGTACCCCGACAGGAGGTCGTCGGCGGGCACCGTTTCGCGCCAAAGAGCAGCGATGTCGCGGACGCTGGCCTGGGCGGGCATCGGATATTCGAAATCAAGCTCGGCTAGCCGCTCTGAGGTGGGAATCGCGGCCAGCGGGCGGCCGCCGGTGAGGCCGCCGAGTGGGGTGAGCAGCGATGGGAGCAGCCCGGCGGCCAAATCCGGCGCCGCCACCGGCAGCGGGTAGCGCTGCAGGGCGGACTCGGCCGATTGCAGCAGGCGGGCTTCCAACGCGGGCAGAGCCGCGGCGGCGGGCGCAAACCAATCGAGTTGCTCAAAGATCTCGTGGACGAGGGAGCCGAAGGCGGTGCCGCCGGGGAACCCGGCCAGTGGGGACAATGGCGCGTCGGAGTCAGGAGGGGTATCGGGCTGGGCTGGCGCAGGTGTCTCGGGCTCGTCGGGCAGGAAAGGCGAGTCGTGGGCGTCGGCGGTGATACCGGAATAGGAGGTGCGCCGCCAATCGTCGATTTCGCGGGTGAAGGCTGGGGGAGCCGGAAGCGGCGCGGGCTTGCGGTGGCTGGCGGCGGCGGAGGCTTGGCGCTCGGCGGCGACGCTGACTTCGATGCCGCCGGCGGCGAGCCAGGGAAGCTCGGATGGAGATGGCAGCGGGGGCGGGTATGCCAAGGCGGGCACCACCGGAGCTTGCCCGCGAGGGGAGTACAGCACCCGCTGCAGCGGGGAAGCGGCGGTGTTCTTCTTGGAATTGGCCCACCACAAGGTGAGCTGCGATTGCGCGCGAGTGCAGGCCACGTACAGGCGGCGGAGGGCGTCGTCG
>JAISTI010000136.1 GCA_031272685.1 Propionibacteriaceae bacterium
AACCCGCGCTCCACGTGCAACTACGTGCCGGAGCTGGTGGTGACCAAGGTCTCCGAACCGGCGACGGGGGCGCGGCTGGAGGCCGGGCAGCAGGTCGACTACACGCTGACCTTCGACAACCTGCTCGGGCAGGCCGCCGCCGATGTGCTCAGCCTGGAGGCCTCCCGCCTCGACCCGCTGCCGGTGAGCGCCGTCAAAGGATCGCTGAAGATGCTGCCGGTGCTGCGCCGGCTCGTCTCGCTGCCGCTGGTGGACGGCCCGGCCGGGGCGCTGCGCGTGAGCGTGAAGGGCGAAATCCTCACCCTCAACCCCGCCGAGCTGGCCCGCATCCGCCGCGATGTCCTCGCCCGCATGCCCGCCAACACCGGCCGCGGAGTCGCCGAAGACGCGCTCATCACGTCTTTGTACGCCAAACTGCCCGACGACGTCGAAGTGACGGAGGCGCAGCTCACCGACATCGTCACCTCCACCGCCAGCTACCGGATGTTCATCCGCGCCTGGTGGCCCGACCTGACACCTACCGAAGTGCTCTCCCGGCTGGCTGACCGGCGCGTGGTGGCCGCCGTCGCCCAAGGCGTCTTCGACGAAGACGAGCAGGCGCTGCTGGCGCGCTCGTACGCCGAAGAAGAATGGTCGGTGGCCGACATCGCGCTGCTGGACGAGCTGGCGGCGCTGCTCGGGCCCGTCACCGTGGAAGACGACGAGCCGGACGGGTTGGTGTTCCTGCCCAAAGGCGCGAACGTCACCGAGCTGGTCACCACCGCCGACATCCTCGACGAACTCCCCGCCGAACAGGACGACGACCCGCTGCGCACCTACCTGCATGTGCTGGTGGACGAAGCCCAAGACCTCTCCCCGATGCAGTGGCGGATGCTGCGCCGCCGCGGCCCGCAAGCCTCCTGGACGATCGTGGGCGACCCGGCGCAAAGCTCCTGGCCGAACCCGGCCGAGACGCGTAAATCCATGTCCGATTTGATCGGCTCGTCAGAATACCGCGAGTTCACCCTCACCAAGAACTACCGCTCCCCCGCCGAGGTATTCGAGCTTGCCAGCACGCTGATCCGCTCGGTGTTCCCAGGCGCCGAGCTGCCGGAGGCCGTGCGCCGCACTGGGGTGGAGCCGGAGCTGACGGTGAGTTCGCGGCCGGGGCTGGCCGAGGCGGTTGCCGGGCACCTAGGCCGGCTGGCTGGGGAAGTGGAAGGCACCATCGGCGTCATCGCCGCCCCGCCCTACCACGCGGAGCTTGCCGGGCTGGGGCGCACCGCGGGCGCGCAGGCGGCGGGCGAGCGTTGGTCGCTGCTCACCCCGCACGAGTCGAAAGGCCTGGAATTCGACGCGGTCATCGTCATCGACCCCGACGGGATAGTGGACGGTACGGCCGCCGGGGTGCGGCTGCTGTACGTTTGCCTGACCCGCCCCACCCAGCGGCTCGTCACCATCGACATCGACCAGACCGGCTATTGGCAGGGGGTGCTGGGGTAGCTCAATTGGCGGCAGAGTAGAGTGGGCCGCCAGGAGGGAACATGACCGAGCAACCGCCGCAGCCGCAGCCGTACCCGTACCAGCCGCCACAACCGGCGCAGGGCCAGCCGCAGCCGTATCCGTACCAGCCGCCCGCGCAGCCGTATCAGCCGCCCGCGCAGCCGGATCCCTACCAGGCTCCGGCCCCGCAATACTCGTATCCGCCGCAGGCGCCCTACCCGCCGGTACCACCGGCCTACTATCCGCCGGCCAAGCCCCCCGAGCTTCCGGTCGAACCGATGGTGTACGCGCAGTTTTTCCGCACGCCGCGCTTCGCGCCCTGGAAGGCGGTGCTGGCCGGGGTGCTCGGCGTCGTCGGCTACCTAGCGGCTTCGATGCTGCTGGCCATCGTCTGGACGGTCTACGCGCTCTCCACCGGCGAGGTCACCATGGAATCCCTGATGAACCTCGATTACGCCAACATCGCCTCCCCCTCGTTCTTCCTGATCAACAACCTCTCGCTGGTGGCCTGCATCGGGGTGGCCATGCTGCTCGGGCTGGCGTTCTTCGGGCAAAAGCCGCGCTGGCTGGCCTCCATCGAAGGCAAATTCCGCTGGGGATTCCTCGGCTGGAGCCTGTTGATCGCGGTGCCGCTCTATGTGGCTTTCAACCTGGTGGACTTCTTCCTGGCCGAAGACGTGGAGCTGGCCTGGATGCCGCACACCGTCCCCATGATCCTCATCATCCTGCTGACGACCCCGCTGCAGTGCGCCGGGGAGGAATACCTCTTCCGCGGGCTCATCAACCGCAGCTTCGGCTCGCTGCCGAAAGGCCGCACGGCCGGGATGGTTTGCGGCTTTGCCGTCTCGGCGGTGGTGTTCGCCGCCGCGCACATGGCCACCGACATTTGGCTGATCAGCTTCTACCTGCTGTTCTCCGCCGTCGGCTGCCTGCTCACCTGGAAGACCGGCGGCCTGGAAGCCGCCATCGCCATCCACGTCGCCAACAACCTGGTGAGCATGTGGACGGTGCCCTTCTCCGACTTCTCCGGCCTTTTCGACCGCTCCGCCGGCGCCGGCAGCCCGCTGATGCTGGCGCAGGCGGCCGTCATGGCACTCGCCACCGCCCTGATTCTGCTGCTCGCCAAGCGCAAAAACTTGCCCGTCGAAGCGGCTCCGGGTGCCGTGGCAGCTATGCCGCGTCAAGAAGGCGTCTGAGCGGCCCGCCAACGGCGGGCCGCTCAACTATGTCATTTCACGGTGATCTTGTATTTCTTGGTGACTTTGCCAGCCTTGATGGTGATCACATCGGTGCCCTTCTTACCAGCCTTCAACCGGCCGGCCTTGTCAACCGACACGATCGAGAACTTCGAAGAAGCGTATTTGATCTTCACACCGGCAGCCTTGGCCGAGGTGTACTTCGCGTTGATATAGAACACTTGCCCCAAGGTCATCGTCTTGGGAACCTTGGCGACAATCTTCGCAGCCTTGGCTTTCGGCTTGGCCTTGACCACCGTGACTTTGATCTTCGCGGTCACAGTCTTGCCGCCGGCGTTCTTCGCCGTCGCCGTAATGGTGGCCTTCCCAGCCTTCAGGGCGGTGATCTTGCCGTCTTCGCGAACCGAAGCGACCAACGGGTTCGAAGACTTCCAAGAAGCCTCCACACCCCGGTAAGACGGATGCCCATTGGAGTAGTACACACCCGTCGGAACCGTGAAGGTTTTGCCTTTGACCAGGGTGACGGTCTTCTGGGCGAGTTTGACCTTGACGGCTACTACTTTGGCTACCGGGTTTGGAACATTGACGGATTCCTTGCCCGCCTGGGTGGCGTCCGCTATTGCCTGTTCCAACTCGGCGGCCTTGTCGGCGGCCGTCTTCGCATCAGCTTCCGCCTTCGCCAGCGCTTCGGCCTTCTCTTGGGCGGCCTGCGCCAGGGCGGCAGCCTTTGCCTGTTCGGCGGCAGCCAGTTCGGCCTGTTTCTGCGCTTCGGCAGCCGCAAGTTCGGCCTGTTTCTGTGCTTCGGCTTGGGCTAGCGCGTCAGCCTTGTCTTGGGCAGCCTGATCGGCGGCAGCCTGCAGGGCGGCGGCAGCCTCCTGCGCCGCATGTGCCAACGCTTGGGTCTTCTCCGCCTCCGCAGCCACCAAAGCCGCCTGCACCGCTGCCTCTTGTGCCGCCTGGGCGGCTATCGCCGCATTGGCAGCATCCACAGCAGCCTGCGCCACATCCGCCTCCAGACCATTAACCTGGATTTCCAGAGCATCCACCTGGTCTTCCAAATCGCCGATCTGCCCTTGCAGATCGGCAACCTGCTGCGCATAAGAAGCCGAAGTCGAATCCAACTCGTCCAAAGCAGCCTGCAAATCAGCCTTCGCCTGATTCAACTCGGCAGTCTTCGCATTCAACTGGGCGACCGCATCATTCAACGCCGCAGTCTTCGCATCCAACGCGTCCTGCAAAGAATCCGCCAGAGCTTCGGCGGTGGCAGCCGCAGCCTCCGCCGCATCAGCACGCGCATTCGCCGCCGTAGCCGCAGCCGCAGCCGCCGCCGCCTGCTGTGTCAACACGTCAATCTGAGCCTGGAAATCATCCGCCTGCGAATCAATAGCAGCCAACGCCGCAGCCAAATCAGCCTGCGCATCCGCCAAATCAGCCTGCGCCTGCGTCAAAGCCGCCTGCTTATCCGCCAAAGCCTGCTGAGCCGCCTCCAACGCCGACGTATCCGGCGTCAAACCAGCCAAAGCCGCATTCAACCCGGCGACAGCCGAATCCACCTCAGCCTGGGACACCACAGCCGGATCCTTAGCCAACACCGCCTTCCCAGCAGCCAAAGCATCGGACAACACCTGCACCGAAGCCGCAGTAAACACGTCAGAAACGTCACCCAACGCCTCGGCCGCGCTGACCAGCCCAGCCAAACCGGCCGTACTGACTGCCGGGTCGGCAACCACCGCAGAAACGGTTGCGCTGGTCGGGGAGTCGAACAGCGCAGTGTGGACCTGCAAGGTGAACTCGTACGAGCCAGCCGCAAGCGCGCCGACAGTGGCCGAGGTTTCATTCTGCTCGACCTCGACAGTCGTCCAGGACGTTTCCCCAGACTTGCGGTATTGCACCGTGTAGCCGGAGGCGTACGGGACGGCGTCCCAGGTGATTTCCGCCTTGTTCGGCCCGGGTGTGGCCGTAGGCGTGGGTGCGGCGGGCTGCAACAGGTCGGCGATCATGGTGCCGACGAGCTGGTGGCCGGTGTGGTTGGGATGGAAGTAGTCGTGGGCGTTGACGCCCGAGACTGCCTGGAATCCCTCCACACCCAAATCCATCAGCCACACGTTGTCATCCGTCGGGTGGGCGGCCTGATAGGCGGTGACGCCGGCGGCGAGTTCGGCTTTGACGGCTTGGTTTTCGTCCCAGGTGCCCGACGAGTTGGTTCCGTCCGGGTCGCCGGAGATGAACGGCACCAGCACGTACAGGGCCGCATTGGGCGCTGCTTGGCGGACAGCTTCCAGCCAAGCCTTCACCTTCGCGGCGACCTGCCCGACCCGGGTGGTGGACGAGGTGGCGTTGTCTTGGTAAGCGTCGTTCACGCCGTGCGCCACGAACACCGCGTCCGGCTGGGAGCCGATGAACTGGCCGGAGCTATCCAGACGGGACTCACCAGACCAGTAGTTCCGCCAAGTCGAGGACGCGGTATCCGCGTCACCCGACAGCGTCACGAATGGTGCGGTCGCCTGGCCGTCCACCGACCAGCCCTGCCCGTTGAAGCCAATCTGGGCGTATTCGACGCCCAAAGCCCGGCCCAACACGGAGGCGTAACCGTCGTACTGCGTGTTTTGCGCGGACGCCGAAGCCGACGAATCGTCGGCGTAGTAGCCCTCGGTGATGGAATCACCGAACACCGCGATGCTCTTGCCAGACGCCTCCAAGGCGGTGCCGGCCAGTGAAACCAGGCTCTCGCCCGCATCCAGGAGGAAGCCGGAAATCTTCGCCGACCCGTTCAACGAGGCGCTCCAACGTGAGCCATCCAGATACGAAATGTAGATCACCGCGGTGTGTGGGGAAGAAGCTGAAGCGTCCGAAAGGCCGGACGCCAACACCACATCCCCAGCCGCCAGCGTCTGGGAAACCGGCATGGCCGATCCGTCCACAAACACCGAAACCCGGCCCGAGCCGGCCTGCGCCAACCGCAAACCCAGCGATGTGCCAGTGAAAGCCACCCGGACATACGCGCCCGGAGCGTTCGATTGCGCGTATGAGCCATCAGCCGCGTGGAACCAGTTCAACGGCGACCACACCGCATTCGCATCATCAGTGGCGATCAGCTCACGCACCGGAAGCGTACCGATGGCCCAGATGTTCAACACGTTGTTGACTGGCAGCGTGATTGACTCCACCTCTTTGCTGCCAGTCACTTCAATGGCCGCGTAGCTGACGCAGTTGACCTCGCCGGTGGGATTGGACAAGGTTCCGTCCGGAATGATCCGGCCTTTGGAGCAAGCGGCAAATCCAGCCTTCAACGGCGGCCCGGCTTCCGACACCGGCCGGTTCCACCCGGAGACGAAGCTGGCGTACCGAGTTTCCGAAGTGCCGTCGGTGTACTTCACCGTGAACGCCGCGTTGTTCACCGCGCCACTGTTCGCGGTCAGGAAGCCGATCCGCGAAATCTTGCCAGAGAGCGGGATTACCTGCCCGGCCGCTTGCACCGCGTTCGGCTCCCCGTCGGGGTATGCGGCGGAGACCACGCCCAGGCCGGCCGGCCAGGTGAAATCGATCCCATCCCAGGTGAATAGACCGCCGGGGGCCAACCCACCGTCAACCTCCAGCGAGGTGGCGGAATAGCCATAGCCCGGCCAGCCGGCCAGAATCGTCAAGGTGTTCGGGGAGGTGCCTGGCTCGATGGAACCGACCACGTTGAAGAACGGTTTCAAGTCCACTCCGACCACCGGCTGCGGCTCTTGCGGAGTGACGGTGAACTCGATCGGGTAGGTGTTGGCGCCCTGCTTGAAGGTGACAGTGCCGGTGTATTCCTGATCGGCCGGATAGGTGTGGCTGCCGGATACACGCAGTAAGGTGCGGCCTTGCTTACCGCTGGCGTCGCTGCCGGAGATGGTGGCCGTCTCAATGGCGCTGCCGTCGCCCCAGTCGACGGTGGCGGTGTAGGAGCCGATGCCGGTGCCCGGCGAGGCCAGGGCGGCGATCTCACCGGTGACGGCTTTGGCGCTGTCAAGGGTGAGCGCGGCGCCGGAGCCCCGGACTTTCCAAGGCACTCCGGATTCGGTGTCGAAGTTCCAACCGGCGAACTGCCAGCGGTCGCCCAGCGCGCCGAGCCGTTCGTTGAACGAGGTCAGTGCGCTGGTGCCAGTGGTACTGGCCTTGGGCGACCAAGCCTTCTCCAAGGTGGCGGCGGCGTTCGGGTAGATGGCGAACTGATACCCGGCCGCGCCGGTCACTGCCACGCCCCACATGCAGCCTTCGATGCCGAGCACGTCGGCGTCTTGCATGCCCATGGTTTGCAGGTTCTTGCCCGAGACCGTCAGGTTGGAAGGATCCCAGTTGTAGGCCGTGCTGGATTGGAACGCGTAGTCGTAATAGGTGTACGTGGTGGGGGAGAGCAGCATCTTGCGGCCGTCGTCGAACCAGTCGGCTTTCATGTAATTCACACCGCCGTTGGCCTGGTCCGACCAGACTTGCAGCACGGAATCACCGCTGGTGGAATAGCCCTCCACAGCGGGGTTCCAGCCCATAGCCGTCTTGCCGCGCGCGTTGATGATGGCCTCGGTGTCCGCCACCCACTGCACGTAGTTCGCGTAAGTAACGCCCGCGTCAACCCAGTCGAATTCGTCGGCGCCAAGGTGGATGTAG
>JAISTI010000138.1 GCA_031272685.1 Propionibacteriaceae bacterium
GTCGGCAACCTTCTCCACTTTCGCGGCCCGCAGCCGCACCATCTCCTCGTGGTTGGCCGGGTCGTAGGAGACGTTGCCGGTAGTCGCACCCTTCTCCAGGCCGCCGACGCGGTGCTGCAGGCCGTCGGTGCCGGGCAGCGCCCAGGCGCGGGCCAGGCTGTCGTCGCGCAGATACGGCAGGTACGCCCCGCCTTCGCCGTTCGGAGCAGTGGTGAAATTCGGCTCGATGGGCGGCAGCGAGGCGAGGTCGGGGATGCGCCAGGGCTCGGCGC
Source organism: Propionibacteriaceae bacterium (assembly GCA_031272685.1). Classification (GTDB taxonomy): domain Bacteria; phylum Actinomycetota; class Actinomycetes; order Propionibacteriales; family Propionibacteriaceae; genus Propionicimonas. Next base: position 273 of record JAISTI010000138.1, read on the forward strand.
CGTTGGCAAGGTAGCTGTCGGAGAGGACGATCACCGGGGTGCGGTATTTCACCGCGATGCGGGAGGCCTCCATCGCCACGTTGAAGCAGTCGGACGGGGTTTGCGCGGCCAGCACCGGCAGCGGCGCCTCGCCGTGGCGGCCCCACAGGGCTTGCAGCAAGTCTGATTGCTCGGTCTTGGTGGGCAGGCCGGTGGACGGGCCGCCGCGCTGCACGTCCACGATCACCAGCGGCAGCTCCAGCATGACGGCCAGGCCGATCGTCTCGGTTTTGAGGTCGAGGCCCGGACCGGAGGTGACGGTGACGCCCAGCGCCCCGGCGAAGCTCGCCCCGAGGGCCGCCCCGGCGGCGGCGATCTCGTCTTCCGCCTGGAAGCTGAGCACGCCTTGGCTCTTCGCGGCGGCCAGGATGTGCAGGATGTCGGACGCGGGGGTGATCGGGTACGCGCCCAGGAACAGCGGCATCCCGGCTTTCGCGGCCGCCGCCATCAGCCCATATGCCATCGCCCGGTTGCCGCTCACCTGCCGGTAGGTGCCGGTCTTGGTGTGGGCCCGGGGCACCGAGTAGCGGTTCGGGAAAATTTCGGCGATCTCGCCGTAGGTGTAGCCGGCATTGAAGGAGGCGAGGTTCGCGTCGCGGATGGCCGGCTTGTCGGCGAACTTGCCTTCGATATACGTCCGGGTGGGCTCGACCGGCCGGTCGTAGAGCCAGCTCAGCAGGCCGAGCGCGTAAAAGTTCTTGGTGCGCGCGGCGTCTTTGCGGCTCAGCCCGTACGGCTCGGCGGCCTCCGACGCGCGCTTGGTCAGGCTCAAGGCGAACACCTGGTAGCTCTCCAAGGAGCCATCTTCTAGGGGGTTCGTCTCGTATCCCACCTTTTTGAGCGCGCGGTCGGTGAACTCGTCGGCGTCGGCGATTATCAAGCCGCGCCAGCGCAGGTCGGCGAGATTGGCCTTCAACGCCGCCGGGTTCATCACCACCAAGACGTCCGGGCGGTCGCCGGGTGTGAGCGACGGCGAGGCCGAAAAGTGGATCTGGAAGGAGGACACCCCGGCCACCGTGCCTTGGGGAGCGCGGATCTCCGCGGGGTAGTTGGGCAGGACAGAGAAGTCGTTTCCGGCTTGGGCCACTTCGTGGGTGAAGCGGTTGCCGGCCAATTGCATGCCATCGCCGGAGTCACCGGCGAATCTGATCACGACATGATCGACGTTGATCTTTTTCATTTGTTTGTAGAGTTCACCTCGACGGTTGCAGGTTGGGCAATCCGAGTGGTAACTATAGGCGCTCCCTCCAAGCGGGCGCGGGCCATACATGCGTTTCTGGGAAGATTTTGGGAGAATGCGCGCGCCCGGTGGTCATTTCTGGGACGAATCGCGCCGACAGTGCGTCCGGGTAGGGTGTGGCGGGTGAGGATCGCCACCTTCAACGTGAACGGCATCCGGGCCGCCGTCCGGCGCGGATTCGGCGCGTGGCTGGCAGACGCCCAGCCTGACATCTTGGCGTTGCAGGAGATGCGCTGCCCGGCCGCCGAGGTGCCGCCGGTCTTCTCCGGATACCACTTGAGCTATTTCCCCGGAAACCTGCCCGGCCGAAACGGGGTGGCGCTGGCCTGCCGGGAGCGTCCGGCAGCGGTGCGCGAGGGTTTCGGCTACCGCGACGATGCCGAGGGGCGCTACCTGGAAGCCGATTTCGACGGCCTGACCGTCGGATGCCTCTATCTGCCAAAGGGCGGGGTGCTCGGCACCGGCGATCCGGCCGAAGACCGGCGCTACCACCGCAAGCAGCGGTTCATGAAATCGTTCCGGGCGTATCTGGGCCGGGCGCGCAGGGCCGCCCTGGGGCTGGGCCGGGAGTTCACCGTGATGGGAGATTTCAACATCGCCCACGAGCGGCTCGATCTGAAAAACTGGCGTTCCAACCAGCAAAACGACGGCTTCCTGCCCGAGGAGCGCGAGTGGTTCGGCTCCATCCTCGGCCCGCGCACTCTGGTGGACGTGGTGCGGCGGCTGCATCCCGGTGAAGCCGGCCCGTACTCGTGGTGGAGTTGGCGCGGCCAGGCTTTCGCCAACGACGCCGGCTGGCGCATCGACTACCAGCTGGCCACCCCCGGCCTCGCCGCCCGCGCCGCCGTCGCCGGCACCCACCGCGACCCGTCCTACGAATCCCGCATCTCCGACCACGCCCCAGTAGTGGTGGAATACCGCTGACGGCGGCCGTGTCATAGGGACGACTTCAGTTGCCCGGCAGGTGTTTATCAACTGACAGGCTCTGCGTGCCGTTTCCGAAGGCACGCCAGTGGAGCTTGTCACTAGGAGTGCCGTCAGCGCACGAGGGCGGCGCGGGAGACTTTTCCGGGGCCGAAGCGCAAAATGGCTTTGTCGGCGGCGCGCTCGGCCTCGCGCCAGCCGCGGGCGGGCTCGCCGAGGGCCGGTTGGATGCTCACCGATTCTTTGGGGCGCAGGCCGCCCATCCGGATGCTCACCCGGCGGATGCGCGGGCGGGTCAGGCGCATGGCCGCGAAGATGGCCAGCGCCGCCTGGTGGATTTCGCCGGTGAGGTCGGTGAAGCCGGGCAGGGTGAGGGAGCGGCTCACTTCGGTGAAGTTCGCGAAGCGTAGATTCAAAGTGACGGTCTTGCCCAGCAAGCCGGCGGCGCGCATCCGGGCCGCCACCACCTGGCTCACCCGCAGCAACTCCACCTCCACCACCT
>JAISTI010000068.1 GCA_031272685.1 Propionibacteriaceae bacterium
TGGCCAACCTGCGCGAGGTGTCGCAGGCCTGCCGCAAGCATGGCGTCAAGCTGGTGATGGACGCCTCGCTGCTGGCCGACAACCTGCATTTCATCAAGACCCGCGAGGCGGCATGCAAGGACATGACGATCCACGAGATCGTGCTGGCGATGGCGGAGTGCTGCGACATCATCTATTCCTCGTTCCGCAAGCTCGGTTTTGGCCGCGGCGGCGGCATCTGCACCAACGACGAGGCGCTCTATAAGCAGATGCGCGGCTTCGTGCCGATGTACGAGGGCTTCCTCACCTACGGCGGCATGAGCGTGCGCGAGATGGAAGCCATCGCCATCGGCCTGGAAGAAACCCTTGATGAGGACATGATCAACCAAGGCCCGTTCTTCATCGAGCACATGGTGAACGAGTTGGACAAATACAACATCCCGGTGGTCACCCCGCCCGGCGGCCTGGGCGCGCACCTCGACGCGATGCGCTTCCTAGACCATATTCCGCAGCGCGAATACCCGTCGGCCGCGCTCACCGGCGCCGTCTACATCGCCTCGGGCGTGCGCGGTATGGAGCGCGGCACCATGAGCGAGCAGCGCGAGCCGGACGGCACCGAGCCGCTGGCCGACATGGAGCTGCTGCGGCTCGCCATGCCCCGCCGGGTGTTCACCCTTTCGCAGGTCAACTACGCCATCGACCGCATCCGCTGGCTGTATTCGAACCGCCGCCTCGTCGGCGGCCTGAAGTGGACGGAGGAGCCGGAAATCCTGCGCTTCTTCTACGGCCGCCTCGCCCCGATCGGCGATTGGCACCACGGCCTCGTCGAGAAGTTCCGGGCCGATTTCGGCGATTCCCTGTAGCCGTCGCGGGTAACAAGCCCATCCCAGTTCGGGTATAAGGTGTGGTGCTCTGCGAAAGGAGTACCGTGCGAGTCCACGTGGTGTCGTCCCCGAGCGGCGTCAAATACGTGTATGTACAAGAGGCATACCGCGACGCCGCCGGGATCCCGCGCCACCGTACGGTAGAGCGCCTCGGCCGGCTCGACGATCTGCTCGCCGAAGACCCGCAGGCGCTGGAGAAGCTGCGCGAGCGTTACCAAACCGTCTCCGAGGCTCTCGACGATAGGCTAACAATCAAATAATAGGGAGGAACGGTGGCCCCGGGTTCACGCCCGGGGCCACCTACCTTTTAGGGAGGCGCAAACAGGCCGACCACCGTTACAGCGGAAGGGCCAGCTTGCCGTTGTCCATGGTAACGACGCGGTCGGCTACCGTCTGCGCTTCTTGCAGGTCGTGGGTGACGAATAGCGCTGGGGTGCCGGAATCGGTGAGCGTCTGGCGCACGAATTGGCCCAGCTGGGCCCGCAGTTCGGCGTCCAGGGCGGAGAGCGGCTCGTCCAGCAACAGCAGTTTCGGCGCGGGGGCGAGCGAACGGGCCAGCGCCACCCGCTGCGCCTCTCCCCCGCTCAGCGCGGTGACCGGGCGCTCCCCGTAGCCCTCCAGGCCGACGACGCGCAGCAACTCCGCTACCCGTGCCGCCCGCGCGGCCTTCTCCCAGCGGAACAGCCCGTAGCCGATGTTGTGGGCGACGTCGAGGTGCGGGAAGAGCTGCCCGTCTTGGAACATCAGCACGAAGCCGCGCTCGTGGGTGGGCAGATTGGTGACGTCCGCCCCGTCCCAGGAGAGGCTGCCGGAAACCAGGTTTTCCAGCCCGGCGACGGCCCGCAGCAGCGTGGATTTGCCGGAGCCGGACGGGCCGAGCACCGCCACCACCTCGCGCGGGGCCACATTGAGGCTGACGTGGTCGACAGCCACCCCTTCCTCGTACAGCACGGTGAGGTCGCGGATCTCAAGCCCAGCCATGTTCACCTCCCAGCCGCTCGGCGATCAGCATCACCAATCCTGTCAGCAGCGCCAGCACCACCGAGGCCGCCAGCGCCATGCCGAGATTCTCCACCCCAGGCCGCGAGATCAGCCGGTAGACCACCACCGGCAAGGTGGGCCGGTCGGGCCGGGCTAGGAAGGAGGTAGCCCCGAATTCGCCCAGCGAGGTGGCGAAGGCGAACCCCAACGCCAGCCCGAAGGCCCGGCGCACCAGCGGCAGCTCGATGCCGGCCAGCACCCGGCCCGGCGGCGCGCCGAGAGTGGCCGCGGCCTGCAGCAACCGGGGGTTGAGCGCCCGCCAGGTGGGCAAGATGGTGCGCACCACCAGCGGCAGCGCCACCATGGCCTGCGCCAGCGGAATCAGCGCCCAAGAGGTGCGCAGGTCGAGCGGCGGCCGGTTCAAGGTGATCAGAAAACCGAAGCCCACGGTGACCGCCGAGACCCCCAAAGGCAGCATGAACACCGAGTCGAACACCCGCAGGCCCGTCTTTGACAAGCCATTTCGCGGGCTGCGCGAGAGCACGAAGCTCACCAGCGCGCCCAAGCCCATCGCCACGGCGGCGGCGGCCAGCGCCGTCCACAGCGAGTTGGCCGTCGCCTGCCACACGCTCACCGTCACCGACTTCCCGGCGGTGTCGCCCAGGCTGAGGTAGTTGCCCAGGCCGAAGCCGTCCGCAGTTTGCAAGGATCGGTAGGCCAGCGAGGCCAGCGGCAGCGCGATGAGGCCGGTGGTGATCCCGGTGACGGCGAAGGCGGCCCGGGCGTGCCCGTGTTTTACCGTGTGGGCCGGCGGGGTCATGCGCAGCGCCCGCTCGTTGCGCTCGCGGGTGCGGTTTGCCACCAGCAGGCAGGCGGTGATAATGACGAGCTGCACGATGGAGAGCGCGGCGGCGGCCGGCAGGTCGAGCAGTTGGGTGGTCTGGTAGTAGATCTCGGTTTCGACGGTGCCGTAGCCGGCACCGCCCAACACCAGCACCACTCCGAAGGCGGAGGCGCAGAACAGGAAGGTGAGCGCGGCGGCGGAGGCGATTGCCGGGGAAAGCGCCGGCAGGGTGACGGTGCGGAAAACCCGCGCCTCGGACGCGCCGAGGGTGCGGGCAGCCTGGGCGGTGCGCGGGTCGAGGCGCGCCCACAGCACCCCCACGGTGCGCACCACCAGCGAGTAGTTGAAGAAGACCAGCGCGGCCACCACAGCGGGGAAGGTCTCGTCGAGCCCGAGGAAGCCCAGCCAGCCGTTCTTGCCCAGCAGGGTGCTGAACGCCACGCCCACCACCACCGACGGCAGCACGAACGGCACGCTCACCAGCGCCCGCAGCAGCTTGCGGCCGGGGAAGCGCCGGCAGTACAACACGTATGCGCCGGGCACGCCCAGCAGCACCGCCACCGCGGTGCCCGCCACCGCCTGCCCGAGGGTTTGGCCGATGATTCGCCAGGTGCGCGGGCTGCCCAGCACGGCGGCGATGCCCGCGCCCGTAAACCCGCCGGCGTCGTCAAAGAAGCCGCGGGCGACGAGCGCCAGCACTGGCCAGGCGAAGAACACGGCCAGGAAGGCGGCGGGGATGGCGGCCGCCAGGATCACCCAACGACGTTGTCCGTCCACTCCTTGATCCAAATCTCGCGGTTTTGCGCCAGCGCCACGGCGTCAACGGCGGCCGGGCTGGCGATTACGGGCGCGTATTGCGCCCAGTCTTCCGGCACGGCCACGTCCGGCAGCACCGGATAGGTCCACATCTGCGCCGGGATCTCGGCTTGCACTTCGGGCGAGAGCATGAAGTCGATCCATTTGCGCGCGCCCACCTCGTTTTGCGCGCCGTTGATGACGCCCGCGTATTCGATCTGCCGGAAGCACGACCATTCCAGCACCGAGGTGCGCGCCTTGCCGTCGTCGCCCACCTCGGAGGCCGGGGAGGTGTTGTAGGAGACGACCAGCGGGTACGCGCCTTCGCCAGACGAGCCGGAAAAGTCGACGGTGTACGCCTCGGTCCAGTCGGCGGCCACTTTCAGGCCGTTGTCTTTGAGGGATTTCCAGTAGTCGAGGTAGCCGTCCGCGCCTTTCGCGCCGATAGTGGCCAGCAGGAAGGCCAGGCCGGGCGAGGACGAGGCGGCGTTCTCCACCACCAGGGTGTCCTTATATTCGCTCTTGGCCAGATCGTCCCAACCCGCCGGGATGGCCAGGCCCTTCTCGGCGAACCAGGCATCGTCGGCGTTCAGGCAGACATCGCCGTAGTCGATGGGGGTGAGCTGGCCGTTCGGATTTATGGAAGAGATGACCCACGCGCCGAAGGAATACTTCTCTTTCACGTCGTCGGAAATGGCTGTTGTCTCATATGGCGTCAGCACGCCTTCTTCGATGGCCCGCCCGGCGAAGGTGTTGTCGATGCCGTAAACCACGTCTCCCAGCGGGGAGTCTTTGGTGAGGATGAGCTGGTTCAGCACCGTGCCGGCGTTTCCGGGGGCGATGTATTCCACGGTGTAGCCGGTCTCGGCTTCGAAGCGGGCTTTCGCCTCGTCGGAGATAGCGAACGAGTCGTAGGTGATGACGGTGAGCGTGCTGCTCTCGGTGAGCGCTGCCGCCGTGGGCTCTTGGGACAGCGTGTCGCTGGCGGACGGCTCCGGTGCGGGCGTGGTGGTTTCGGCCGGGTTTTCGGTGGCGCACCCGCTCAGGGCGAGGGCGATTGTGGCTGCCAAGGCAGCCGCCTTCTTGGACATTCATTCCTCCATTCTTGGAGGGCCCGGACGCTCGCCCGGGGAGATACTCGACTCCCTACGCCGGTACTAACCGGATCAGGTTCTTCGGGTCTGGGATCGCTCCCACTCTCAGCGCCGCTCGGCGCTCCCCATGTCGGGCACTACCCTACCAGCGCCGCAACTCAGCTGATGCGGATGCCGAAGATCTTCTTGTCGTAGGAGGCGACGACCAGCATGTTGCCGAAGGCGGCCGGGCTTGCCTCGACGTTCTTGCCCAAGGAGATGGTGGAATAATCCTCGCCGGTGTTCGGGTCGAAAAGGTGCATGGTGCCGCCGGAATCGGAGACGATCCCGTACTGGTGGCCGTCGCTGCCGGTGATGGCGATGGGCGAGCTCCAGGAGTAGCGGCCGAAGTGCCGGCGCCAGATCACCTCCCCGGTGAGCTTGTCGAGCGCGTACATGTCGCCCTCGCGGGTGGAATTCGTCTTGGACACATTGAAAATCACCATGTCGGAAATCTCGCCCTTGCCCAGCAGCGGGGTGGCCAGCAGGCCGCCGTTGTTGGGATAGTCGGCGCTGGTGGGCACGTCGAACTCCCAGACGATCTCGCCGGTGAGCGCGTCGATCTTGCGCAGGTTGGTCACCAGCTCCCCGGAGCCGCCCTCTTTGCCGCGCTTGTCCAGGGTGTTCCCGTGGTAGAGGAACACTCCGTCATCGGTCTCTTCCAGCACCATGCTGGCGTCGGAGTCGTCCCCCACATCGCGCACCCAGTAGACGGCCATGGTGGTGGCGTCCCAGCACAGCAGGTTGCCGTCGTTGTCGGAGGCGTACACCAGGTTGCGGTAGGCGACGGCGGAGGATTCCAGCCCGTATTCGGCGGTGACGGGAGTCTGGTATTCCATGCGGGTCAGCTCGGGGTTCACCGAAACGGTCTTGGTGGCGGCGTCGAAGCTGGCGTTGAGCTTCGCCTTGTAGATCAGCCCGTTCTCGGCCGGCTCGATGAGCGTGTCGGATGCGGCGTTGACAAGGGCGGACGAGTCGAAGGCGCCCCAGCCTTCCGGTTCTAGGCGCGGCGCCGCCGGGTCGGTGCCCTCCCAGCCGGACACCTCCTTGTTTTGGATCAGGTCGAAGATGCGGTAGCGGAACGGGCAGTCGTCGGTGGCCTCGTCGTCGTCCATGTCGTTCAGGCCCTGCCCGGCGTACAGCAGCGGATAGCCGCGCGGGTCAACCGAGCCGGTGCCTTTGAAGCCGCAGCCGGAGTCGATGGGCTCCTTGGTCTGCTTGCCGGTCTCCAAATCCAGCCGGTAAACCTTGCCCTCGAACACCGGGTAGATCACTTCCACCAGGTCTTTTTGCGCGAATTCGGCGTCGAAGCCCATCGCCTCGCGGGTCTCGGCGGGCCAGTTCACCAGCAGCGGCTGGCCGGTCCAGCCCGCGCCCGGCCAATACGAGCCGTCACCGCGGACTTCGCCAATCTCCTGGGTCCAGACGATCTCCAGCTTCTTCTCGACCACATCGGCGGTGCCGTACGCGGGCGCGTCGCGGTAGTTGTTGCCGCGGAAGGTGAGCACGCCGGGCACCGAAGTGTAGGTTTCGCCAGCTCCGAAGGCGGTGAAGCTGGACGGGTCGGCGGCGTCGGGCTGCAGGCCGGCGGCGGCATCGGCCAGCACATTGCCGGCGGCGTCCAGGAAAGCCCATTTGTATTCGCCGTCCGAGCCGGTCATCGGGCGGGTGTACCAGCCTGCGTCTTCCCCGACTTCTTGGCCGATGGGCAGGTCGGCGGGCTCGATGTAGAGCTTTTCCGGATCGGTCTGCGGATCGTACGACGGCTGCGGAACCGCCGCCGGGGAATGCTCGCGCACTCCGGGGGTGACGGTGTCGGGGGCGGTACACCCGGCCAGCAGCGCCAGCCCGAGCGCGGCCGCCGCCAGCTTTCGCGGTGCCCGTGCCGAATCAAATGCCATGGGCACCAACTTACCGAAAAGGGGCCGACGCCGGTTAGGCGCCGACCCCTTTCCTGGAGTGTCCGGCTTATGGGGCAGCGCCCCTAGCTAATTCAGGACTTGCTCACCGTCCACATCCGGAAGATGTAGTTGGCGTCCAGCGTCTCGAGCACGCCGTTCACGCTC
>JAISTI010000190.1 GCA_031272685.1 Propionibacteriaceae bacterium
CTATCGTCCCGCCCGAAGGCACGAAGATTGTCGAGTTCCGCTCCTGCTCCAACGACATCGTCAACAAGTACAACCAGATTTGGGAGACCTTCAAGCAGTAGCGGCCAGCTTGGCACCCGCATCTGCCGCGGGGTGAGGGCTCGCGGCAGATGCGGTGATGCTACGATGTCATGGTGCGAACGACTGTAAATCTGGAGGATCGCGCTCTCGCAGCCGCGCAATCCCTCGTAGCGCAAAGAGCCTTGTCAGGGCAGCGCATCAGCTTGGGGGCGGCGATATCCCTCTTGGTGGAACGGGGTTTGCAGGCTACCGAGCCCCAATTCGAGGCGGACGGGTTCCCAGTGCTGCCCCAGCTTGACCCCAGCCACTGCGTCACAGCCGAGCTGGTGCGGAGGCACCAAGATGAGTGAATCCGCCACCTTTCTGCTGGACGTGAATGCCTTGGTCGCCTTGGCGCTGCCGCAACACACGCACCACTTCGCCGCCCATGCCTGGATTGGCAACCTTGCGAAGAAGGCGAAATGGGCGAGCACTCCGGTCACCGAGGCCGCGTTCATCCGGCTGCTGCTGAACCCGGCGGTGACCGGCGGGCAGGGGTATTCGTTTCAGACCGCCGCCACCCAGTTGAACATGATGAAGCACTGGCCGGGAGCCACCCACGAGTTCTTGCCAGACGCGTCATCCCTCGCCGAGCCCTCATTGGCGCCTGAACTGTTGGTGGCCGCGCTGGTTGGCCACCGGCAGGTCACCGATTTCCACCTGCTCAACCTCGCCGCCGCCAACGGTTGCCGGCTGGCCACTTTCGACACCGCGTTCAGCCGGGCCGTCCCGCAGGCGGAACACCTTTTCGAGGTGATTCCGGCGCTGAAGGCTGACTCGGATTAATCGCCCAGGAGGGCGTCTACGAAGTCTTCCACCACGAAGGGGGCGAGGTCGTCCGGGCCTTCGCCCAGGCCGATGAGTTTGACCGGCACGCCGAGTTCGCGCTGGACGGAGAACACGATGCCGCCCTTTGCGGAGCCGTCCAGCTTGGTCAGCGCGATGCCGGTGACGGCCACCGCCTGCGCGAAGACCCGCGCCTGCGCCAAGCCGTTCTGCCCGGTGGTCGCGTCGAGCACCAGCAGCACCTCGGTGATGGGCGCTTGCTTTTCGATGACGCGCTTGACCTTGCCCAGCTCGTCCATCAGGCCGGTCTTGGTGTGCAGCCGGCCGGCGGTGTCCACCAGGACGGTGTCGGCGTGGTCGGCGATGCCGCGTTCTACGGCGGCGAAGGCGACGGAGGCCGGGTCGGCGCCCTCCTGGCCGCGCACGGTGGGCACGCCCACCCGCTCGCCCCAGGTTTGCAGCTGGTCGGCGGCGGCCGCCCGGAAAGTGTCGGCCGCGCCCAGCACCACCTGGTTTCCCTCGGCGACGAGCAGCCGGGCGATTTTCCCGACGGTGGTGGTTTTGCCGGTGCCGTTCACGCCCACGACAAGCACTACGCCCGGTTTGCCGTCCCCCAGCACATGCAGCTTGCGCGGCAGCTCCGGCTGGCCGAGGTCTGTCAGCTCGGCGCGCAAAACCGCCCTGGCCGCCTGCGGATCGTTGGCTCCGGAGATGCCGATGTGGCGGCGCAACGCCGCAATCAGCTCGGCCGTCGGCTCCACGCCGAGATCGGCGGCCAACAGGGTGGATTCCAATTCTTCGTAGACGCTCTCCGAGAGCCGGTCGGCGCTGAGCAGCGCGAGCAGCCCGCGCGCGAACGGGTTTTCCGCGGCGCCCAGCCTTTCGCGCAGCCTGGTAAGCCGGGACGCGGGCGGCTCGATGCCCGCCGCGGCCGCCCCTTCGCTGACGGCCTTCGCCTTGCGGTTGGAGGCGATGACGATGACCGCCCCCACGATAAGGGCGAGGGCGATTCCCCCGGCGATAATCCAAAACAGCAAATCAGGCACCTGCCCATCCTAGGAGGAACCGGCTCAGGAATCGCGCAGGCGCTGGGAGATGACGGTGGAGACACCGTCGGAGCCCATGGTCACGCCGAAAAGGGCGTCGGCGATTTCCATGGTGCGCTTCTGGTGGGTGATGATCAGAAGTTGGCTGTCTTCGCGCAGCTCCTCGTAGATGCCGAGCAGACGGCTGAGATTCACATCGTCAAGCGCGGCCTCCACCTCGTCGAGGATATAGAAGGGGCTGGGCCGGGCCTTGAACAGCGCCACCAGGAAAGCGATGGCGGTGAGGGCCCGCTCCCCGCCGGAGAGCAGCGACAGCCGCTTGACCTTCTTGCCGGCCGGCCGGGCCTCGACGTCCACGCCGGTGGTGAGCCAAGCATCCGGCTCGGTGAGGAACAGCTTTCCGTCGCCGCCGGGAAAAAGCCTGGCGAAAGCGGCCGCGAACTCGCGGGCGACATCGGCGTAGGCCGCCTCGAAAACCGCCTTCATCCGCTCGTCGACGTCTTCGATGATGCCCAACAGGTCGGCGCGGGTCTTGCGCAAGTCTTCCAACTGCTCGCTGAGATAGGCGTGCCGCTCTTGCATCGCCTCGAATTCCTCCAGGGCCAGCGGGTTCACCTTGCCCAGCACCGCGAGGTCGCGTTTGGCGTTCCGCAGCCGCCGCTCCTGCTCGGCGCGCGCATACGGGACATGGTGCTCCTCCCCGTCCTCGCCGGGGACGGGAATCAGCTTGTCCGGGCCGTATTCGCCCTGCAGCGCCTCGGCGTCCAGCCCCAGCTCGTCCATCGCCTTTTCGGCGATGGCCTCCAGCTTCATCCGGGCCTCGGCTTTGGCGAGCTGGTCTTTGTGGGCCGACGAGACCAACTCCTCGAAGTCTTTGGCCAGCTCTCGGCCGCGCTGCCGGGATGCCGCCAGCCCTTGTTCGGCCTGCGCCCGGCGCTGAGCCACCCCGTCCTTCACGGATTCGGCGTCGGCCAGCGCCGTCGCAATGCGCCCAGCCAGCCAGGCCACCGCTTGCCGCACCGCCTGGGCGGTGGCGAGTTCCTGCTGGGCGGCGGCCCGGCGCACCGCCGCCTGCTCCAGCCGGTCTTTCTCGGCGGCGGCCGAACGCTCCAAACTCTCGGCGCGGTCGGCCAGCGAGCGGGCCCGCTCTTCGACGGTGTTGAGCGCCAGTTGCGCCTCCATCTCGGCAGCGCGGGCCAACGCCGCGACATCGGCTAGCCGCTCCTTCTCCACCGGGTCGGTTTCCACCTGGTCGGGCTCGGCGGTGGCGCGCCGCAGCCGGTCTTCCAGCGCCGCCAGCCCTTGAACGGCGCGCTCCTGCCCGGCAGCGGCAGCGGCGGCCGCCTCGCCGTAGCGGGCGATGGCTTCTTGGGCGGACTGCACCGTCTGGTTCAGGTGGCTGGCCTGCTCGGCCAAGGCGGCGTGCGCGGCGTCCGACTCGTTCAGCCGCTCCAGTGCCGCATCGGCGGCCTGGGTGGCGGCGGCGAGCTTGCCCTCCGTCTCGGAAATGGCGAACCGCAGCCGCTCCACTTCGTTTTGGGCTTTGGAAAGCTGCTCCTGGGCTTCAGCCAGCGCCGACTGCACCTCGATGAGGGTGGGTTGGGATGCCGAGCCGCCGGCGGCGAACCACGAGCTGAGCAAATCTCCAGCGGTGGTGACGGCGGTCAGCTCGGGGTTCTTCTTGACCAGCGCCACCGCGGCGTCCATGCCGTCTACCACCGCCACCTTGTACAGCAGCCGCTCCAGCGCCGGCCGCAGCGGCTTTTCGACTTCCACGATGTCGATGGCGTACTCGCCGTTCTTGAGCGGCGGCCAGTCTTTGCGCCCGGACGGCAGCGCGGCCCCGGCCAGCAGGATTCCAGCCCGGCCGAGGTCTTCGCGCTTGAGCAGTTCGAAGGAGGCGACGGCGTTGTCCAGCCCGAGCACGGCGACCGCGTCGGCGGCGGCGCCCAGGGCGGCGGAGATGGCTGCCTCATATCCTTTGGGCACAGTGACAAGCGCGGAAACCGCACCCAGCAGCCCGTCGAGCTTGCCAGAAGTGGCCAACAGCGCCGATTCCGCTCCCCCGCGCTCCAAGCCGAGCTCCAGCGCCTCAGCGCGGGCGGCGAGCGCGGCCCGGCGAGCGGTGGCGGTGTTCAACTCTTCAGTCAGCTCTGCGAGGTTGGATTCGAGTTCGGCGCGGGCAGCCTCGGCCTGCTCGTAGGCGCTGTCCAGCCCGGATTCCTCGGCGCTCCAAGAGGCGAGGTTCGTTTCCAGGACGGCGAACGAGCGTTTGGCTTCGGCTTGCCGGGCCTCGGCTTCGGCCTTGGCCGCGGTGATGCGCTCGATTTCGGCGGTGGCCGCCTCCACCCGGCCACGCATGGCGTTCACTTCGCCGGCGAGCCGGGCCAGGCCTTCGCGCCGGTCGGCCACGGCCCGCTGCGCGGCGGCATATTCGTCTTCGGCGGCTTTCGCTTCGGCTTCCGCCTGCTGGCGCCGCTCGGCGGCTTGGGAAAACTCGGCGGCTTTCGCTTCGGCCTCGGCCCGCAGTTTCGCCTCGGCGGCGCGCACGGCTTCGGCTTCGCGCTGGATGGCGGCCGGGTCGCGGCCCGCGACCGCGCCGGAGAGGGTTTCCTCCAGGTGCCGGATGCGCTCGGCGGCGATGGAGCCGGTGGAGGCGGCCCGCTCGCGCAGCGCGGCCAGCGCGAACCACGTCTCTTGGGATTTGGTGAGCTGGGGGACGGTGGCCGCCACCGCCTGCTCGGCCTGCGCCTCGGCGTCGCGGGCGGCGGCCAGCTCGGCTTCCACGGCCGCCCGCCGCTCGTTCAGCAGCCGCTCGCTCTCTTCGTCGGACAGCAGCTGGGAGCGGGCCTGGGTGTAGTCGTCGGCCAGCAGCCGGGCTTGCGCGTCGCGCAGCTCGGCTTGCACGCCCGAAGCGCGGCGGGCCACCTCGGCCTGTTTGCCCAGCGGCTTGAGCTGGCGGCGAATCTCGCCGAGCAGGTCGTTCAACCGGTTCAGGTTCAGGGCGGTGGCATCCAGTTTGCGCTCGGCGCGCTCTTTGCGCTTGCGGTGTTTGAGCACCCCGGCGGCTTCCTCGATGAGGCCGCGGCGGGTTTCCGGGGTGGCGTTCAGGATGGTGTCGAGCTGGCCTTGCCCGACGATGACGTGCATCTCCCGCCCGATGCCGGAATCGGAGAGCAGCTCCTGCACGTCAAGCAGCCGGGCGGGCGAGCCGTTGATGGCGTAGTCGGAGCCGCCAGAGCGGAACATCGTGCGCGAGATGGTGACCTCGTTGTATTCGATGGGCCGCGCCCCGTCCGAATTGTCGATGGTGAGGACGACTTCGGCGCGGCCCAGCGGCGCGCGGGCGCTGGTGCCGGCGAAGATGACGTCTTCCATCTTCCCGCCGCGAAGCGTCTTTGGGCCCTGCTCGCCCATCACCCAGGACAGGGCGTCGACGACGTTCGATTTGCCCGAGCCGTTCGGCCCGACCACGGCCGTCACCCCCGGCTCGAAACGCAGCGTGGTGGTGGAGGCGAAAGACTTGAAGCCGCGCAACGTCAGCGACTTTAGATACAAGGCTTCCTCCCCTGGTTGGTACCTTCCCATCTTAGGGGGAAGGGTTCGCGCGCGCGCTCAGCCTTCACCGTGTCGCCCGTGGCGGGCGCGGACCCCTTCGAACGTCCAGAGTTTGTTCAGCACGAAGTTGATGGGGGTGACACCCACGATCACGATCAAGTTCGCCCAGTAGCTCTTGGTGCGCAACCCGGACGAGTCGTCGAAGACCGAATCGGGCAGGCAAATCGGGGAGGTGGGGTTCATCAGGGCCGTCATCAGCAGGAAGCCGACCAGCTGCGCGCCCAACCCCACCGCCAGGAAGGGCAGGTATTCGCGCCACAGTGCCGCCTTGCCGCCTTGGAACGTCCAATGACGGTTCAGCAGGAAGTTGCAGAAATTCGC
>JAISTI010000026.1 GCA_031272685.1 Propionibacteriaceae bacterium
ACCCCATCCGAACACACCAAATCACCCACCCCGGGCAGCAAACCAACAGCCCCCAACCCAGCCACCGAACCCTGAAAAACACCCTCATCCATACCCCAAACCCTACCATAATCGAACACACGTACCAAAACCGCCCCAACAGCAAAACCCCTAGCCACAAAGCCAAAACAAAACAACCCCGACAACACAAGACAACCCCCCACACTGCCCAAGGCAAGAGATCGCGGCTCATGCCCAGAACGGCAAATGGGAGCCGCACACTTGGGCCACAGCACTCCGGCCCTCACACCCGCGTGGTGGGGTCAGTAAGTTACATGGAGCGACGTACGCGCTATCCGACCCTCACACCCGCGCGGGGAGGGTGGTGGGCAGGAAGCTGGGGCGCATGGCCTCGAAGCCGGAGATTTCGGATTCGTGGGTAAGGGTCATGGCGATGTCGTCCAGGCCGTTCAGCAGGCGGTGGCGGGTGAACTCGTCAATCTGGAAATCCCAAACCTCGCCCTCGGCGGCGATCGTCTTCTCGACGAGGTCGACGGTGAAAGTGACGCCAGGGGTGGTCTCGGCCACCTTCCAGAGGGTTTCCACCACGTCTTGCGCGACGGTGGCCACCAGCAGGCCGGCCTTCCCGGCGTTGCCGCGGAAGATGTCGCCGAAACGCGAGCCGATCACCACCCGGAACCCGTAGTTCTGCAGCGCCCAAACCGCGTGCTCGCGCGAAGAACCGGTGCCGAAATCGGGGCCGGCGATCAAGACGGAGCCCCTGGCGTAGGCCGGGTTGTTCAACACGAAACCGGGATCCGAGCGCCAAGCGGCGAACAGGCCGTCTTCGAAGCCGGCGCGGGTGACGCGCTTGAGATAAACCGCCGGGATGATCTGGTCGGTGTCGACGTTGGAGCGGGTCAACGGCACCGCGATGCCAGTGTGGGTCTGGAACTTATCCATCACAAATCCTCCGGGCTGGAAAGGGTGCCGCGTACGGCGGTGGCGGCGGCGACGGCGGGCGAAACCAGGTGGGTGCGCCCACCCTTGCCCTGCCGGCCTTCGAAATTGCGGTTCGAGGTGGAGGCGCTACGCTCGCCGGGGGCGAGCTGGTCGGGGTTCATGCCCAGGCACATTGAGCATCCGGCGGCCCGCCACTCCGCGCCGGCGGCGAGAAATACCTTGTCAAGGCCCTCTTTCTCCGCTTGGAGCCGTACCCTGGCAGAGCCGGGGACCACCAGCATCCGGATCCCGTCGGCGAGTTTTCGCCCGTCAAGCACCTGCGCGGCCAGCCGCAGGTCTTCGATGCGGCCGTTGGTGCACGACCCAAGGAAGACGGTGTCCACGCGGATGTCGCGCATCGGGGTGCCGGGGGTCAAATCCATATATCCGATGGCCCGCTCGGCGGCGGCCCGCTGCACCGGATCTTGAAAACTGGCCGGGTCGGGCACCGACTCTCCCAAACCCACGCCCTGGCCGGGGTTGGTGCCCCAAGTCACGAACGGCGTGAGCTGAGTCGCGTCGATGTGAACCTCTTTGTCGAAGACGGCATCCGCGTCGGAATACAGCGTCTGCCAATAGGCCATGGCGGCGTCCCACTCGGCACCCTCGGGGGCGTGCGGCCGGCCTTTGAGGTATTCGAAAGTGGTTTCGTCGGGCGCGACCATGCCGGCCTTTGCGCCCCACTCGATGCTCATATTGCAGATCGTCATCCGGCCCTCCATCGAAAGAGAGCGGATAGTGGAGCCACGGTATTCCACGATGTAGCCCTGCCCGCCGCCGGTGCCGACTTTGGCGATCAAAGACAGCACCACGTCTTTGGCGCTCACTCCGGCAGGAAGCTCGCCCTCGATGTTGACGGCCATGGTCTTCGGCTTGGATTGCGGCAAGGTCTGGGTGGCGAGCACATGCTCAACCTCGGAAGTGCCGATGCCGAAGGCCAGCGCGCCGAAGGCCCCGTGGGTGGCGGTGTGGGAATCGCCGCAGACGATGGTGATGCCGGGCTGGGTCAGGCCCAGCTGCGGGCCGACCACATGTACCACCCCTTGGTCGGGGTCGCCGAGCGAATGCAGCCGGACGCCGAAATCCTTGGCGTTCTTTCGCAGGGTGTCCACCTGCAGCCGCGAGACGGGGTCGGCGATCGGCGCGCAGATGTCGAGGGTGGGCGTGTTGTGGTCTTCGGTGGCGATGGTCAGATCGGGACGGCGCACCGGGCGGCCGGCCAGCCGCAGCCCGTCGAACGCCTGCGGGCTCGTCACCTCATGAAGCAGGTGCAGGTCGATGTAGAGCAAATCCGGCTCGCCGGGGTGGGAGCGCACGACATGCCGCTCCCAGACCTTCTCGCTCAGGGTGGATCCCATCAGCTATCCTCTCAACATCCAGAAGGCCCCAGCTGCTCGGGGCCTGAAATCAAGTGTAATTTGCGTATCACGATTCGAGAAGGCAATATCATACTATGGACAATTCTTCTGGCGTAGGAGTGCTCGACAAAGCAGCTCTGGTTCTGACAGCCCTTGAACAAGGCCCGACAACCCTGACCGGTTTGGTGAGCGCAACCGGCCTGGCCCGGCCCACCGCCCACCGGCTCGCGGTCGCGCTCGAACACCACCGGCTCGTCAGCCGCGACCTCCAAGGCCGCTTCGTGCTCGGCCCGCGGCTGGCCGAGTTGGCCGCCGCCGCCGGGGAAGACCGGCTGCTCGCCACCGCCATGCCGGTGTTGAAACGGCTGCAGGACATCACCGGCGAGTCCGCCCAGCTATTCCGCCGCCAAGGCGAGTTCCGCATCTGCGCCGCCGCCGTCGAGCCGAAATCCGGCCTGCGCGACACCATACCCGTCGGCACCCAGGTGACGATGGGCGCCGGGTCGGCCGCCCAAGTGCTGCTGGCCTGGGAGGATCCCGAGCACATCCAACGCGGCCTGCAGAACGCCTCGTTCTCCGCCGTCTCGCTGGCGAACGTGCGCCGCCGGGGCTGGGCGCAGTCCGTGGCCGAACGCGAGCCCGGCGTGGC
>JAISTI010000030.1 GCA_031272685.1 Propionibacteriaceae bacterium
GAACGCCAACAACTCGGTGCGGGTCTCCGACGCCTTCATGCGCGCGGTGGAATCCGGCGGCACCTTCGATTTGCTCGCCCGCAAAGACGGCTCGGTCATCGAGACGGTGGACGCCCGCGGCCTGTTCGACAAGATCGCCACCGCCGCGTGGGAATGCGCCGATCCGGGCCTGCAATACGACGACACCATCAACGACTGGCACACCATCCCGGAATCCGGGCGCATCAACGCCTCCAACCCGTGCTCCGAATACATGAGCGTCGACAACTCGTCCTGCAACCTCGCCAGCCTGAACCTGCTGCGCTTCCTCAAAGACGACAACACCTTCGACACCGAGCGGTTCACCAAAGCCGTCGGCTTGATCATCACCGCGATGGACATCTCCATCTCCTTCGCGGATTTCCCCACCGAGCCGATCGCCAAGAACACCCGCGAATTCCGCCAGCTCGGCATCGGCTACGCCAATCTCGGCGCGCTGCTGATGGCCGTCGGCCGCGGCTATGACACCGACGCCGGGCGGGCCCTAGCCGCCGCCGTCACCTCGCTGATGACCGCCGCCTCCTACCGCCGCTCCGCCGAGCTGGCCGGGGTGGTGGGCGTCTACGGCGGCTACGCTCCGAACGCGAACGCCCACCAGCGGGTCATCCGCAAACACCAGGCCGCCAACGACGGGCTGCGCGATTTCGACAGCCTCGACGCCGCCGTCCGCAAAGCGGCAGCCGAGCAGTGGGCGCAGGCCGCCAAGCTGGGAGCGGAGCAAGGTTTCCGCAACTCGCAAGCCTCGGTGCTGGCCCCGACGGGCACCATCGGCTTCATGATGGATTGCGACACCACCGGCATCGAGCCCGATTTTTCACTGGTCAAGTTCAAGAAGCTCGTCGGCGGCGGCTCGATGCAAATCGTCAACCAGACGATCCCGCGGGCGCTGCGCCATCTCGGCTATCCCGAAGAACTGGTGGAGAGCATCGTCGAGCACATCACCGAGCACGGCTCAGTCGTCGGCGCGCCCGGCCTGAACCCCGAGCACTACGAAGTGTTCGACACCGCCATGGGCTCCCGGCCGATCCAGCCGATGGGCCATGTGCGCATGATGGCGGCGGTGCAGCCGTTCCTCTCCGGGGCTATCTCCAAGACGGTGAACCTGCCCGAAGAAGCCACCGTGGAGGAAATCGAAGACGTCTTCATGCAATCCTGGCGCATGGGCCTGAAGGCGCTGGCCGTCTACCGCGACAACTGCAAGGTGGGCCAGCCCCTGAACGAAAGCAAGAATGGCTCCAAGTCCGAGTCCGAAACCGAGGTGCGGGTCGAATACCGGCCGCGCCGGCGCCGGCTGCCGAAGTCGCGGCTGAGCCGCACCACCAGCTTCTCGGTGGGCGGCGCGGAAGGCTACATGACGTCCGGCCAATACGAGACCGGCGAGCTGGGCGAGATCTTCCTCAAGCTCGGCAAGCAGGGTTCCACCCTCGCCGGCGTCACTGACGCCTTCTCCATTGCAGTCTCCATCGGGTTGCAATACGGGGTGCCGCTGTCCACTTTCGTGCAAAAGTTCACGAACCTGAAGTTCGAGCCGGCCGGCATGACGGACGATTCCGAAGTCCGCATGGCCCAATCCATCATGGATTACATCTTCCGCCGCCTGGCGCTGGATTACCTCTCCTTCGACGAGCGTTCCGAGCTGGGCATCTACACCGCCGCCGAGCGGCAGCGGTATGTCGAGACGGGCTCCTATCTCACCGAAGAAGAAGAATCGTCCCTAATCGATTCACAGGCCTTGGTGAACGACGCCGCCGACGACCTGCGGCTGGACGGCGACGGGCCGGTGCAGCCGCCGCTGGTGGAAAGCCCCCGGCCGAGCGCGGTGCACAGCACCGCAGACGTGCTCAGCAACCTCACCGGAAAGACGGTTGACGCCCCGCTGTGCCTGACGTGCGGCACCAAGATGCGCCCCAGCGGCTCCTGCTATGTCTGCGAGGGCTGCGGCTCCACCTCGGGGTGTTCCTGATGCCCGGCCGGCGCCTGCTGGCCCCGGCGCTACTCCTCGCGGCGCTGGCGTTGGCGGCCTGCTCCACCCCGCCCGGCACTGCGAATGAGGGCGGGCAGCCCACCGACGTCCCGGTAACCGGCACCACAACGTGCGTGTACAACTCCACCGGCTCGGCGGCCCGGCCCGCCGAGCTGCCGCCCACCGAGAACGTGCCCGCCTCCGGAACCACGCCCATGACGATCACCCTGAACGGGCAGGCGTTCACCCTCACCCTCGACCGCGCGGCCGCCCCCTGCACCGCCAACTCTTTCGAATCGCTGGCCCTGCAAGGGTATTTCGACCAAACCGCCTGCCACCGGCTCACCGACGCCGGCGGCCTGTATGTGCTGCAGTGCGGCGATCCCTCGGGCACCGGCGCGGGCGGGCCGGGCTACAACTTCCCCGACGAGCTGGAGGCCACTTCCGGATACCCGGCGGGCACAGTGGCGATGGCGAACTCCGGCCCGAACACCAACGGCTCGCAGTTCTTCATCGTCTATGAAGACAGCCAACTGCCGAATTCCTACACGGTATTCGGACAGCTCGACGAGGAAGGCCTGGAGTTCGTGCGGCAAATCGCCCTCGGCGGGCAGGACGGTTCCTTTGGGGCTTCCGGCGGTGGCGCGCCGCTGATCAAGGTGCAGATAGATTCCATCACGGCCGGCTGAGCGGCCCTGAGCGGCGGCTCAGTTGGCCAGCGCGGCCAGATGCTTCAGCCGGGCCAATTCGCCGCTGCTGTAATCGGGCCCGCCGTGGCGGCCGATCACGATTGAGGCGTGGTGGCGGCATGGCGCTTTGGCGATGAGGGTTTCGCCCCATCCGGAGAGCCAGCCGGCGGGCAGGTCTTCGGTGGCCGGCTGGGTGAGCTGGCCGAGGGCGGCGACGTCGTCGTGGCCCAGCTCCGGGGCGGCCTCCGTCCAGGCCAGTACCTTCTGGCTGGGCCGGTGGATGAGCAGCGCCCAATCCGAGCGGAACACTGTGGGGGCACCCATGGTGAGGATGCCGGCCGACCCGTCCGGCTCTTCGGCCATCCGGTTCAGCAGCTCCACGTCGCCCAGCAGGCCGTACGAGGCGCTGTGGTAGCCCACCCACAGCACTTCCACCCCCGGCAAGGCGTTGCAGGCGGAGACGAGCGCGTCGGGCTGGCCGCCGCTGGGCAGTTCCACCAAGAAGTCGTCGACGGCGGCGGATTCGCGCTTTTCAACGATCTCGATGGCCAGGATGTCGGCGCCGACGCTGCCCATCGCGGTCGCCACCTGCCCCAGCGAGCCGGGACGGTCAGGCAGGGAAATCCTGAGCAAGAACACACCCGGATAGTACGGGCCTTGTGTAACAGCGAAGCTACCTGCGTGCAACGCGCGCGTGCCAATGCCCAGTAGACTTTGGGCTGTTGTCTTCCAGAAGGGAGGGGCCGATGGCCCTCACGGCCCAAGATGTCGCCAAGCTGGCCGAACTCGCCCGCATCGAGCTGTCGGAAGGCGAGTTGGCCCACCTGGCCCCGCAGCTTGAGGTGATTATCGAAGCGGTCGCCGCGGTCTCGCAGGTGGCCGGCGCCGACGTCGCGCCCACCTCGCACGCCGTCCCGATGGAAAATGTCTTCCGCGAAGATGAAATCCGGCCCTCGTTGAGCGCTCAGGCCGCTTTGAGCGCCGCCCCCGCCACCGAAGACGGGCGCTTCCGGGTGCCGCGGATTCTGGAGGAGGAAGCGTGATTTTCCAAAGCGCCAGCGAGATCGCCGCGCAAATCGCCGCCGGAGAAATCTCCGCCCGCGAGGTGGCCGACGCCGAACTGGAACGCATCGCGCAGGTGGACGGGCAAATCCACGCCTTCCTGGCGGTGGACGCCGAGCGCGCCCGCGAGCAGGCCGACGCGGTAGACGCGAAACGGGCCGCCGGCGAGCCCCTCGGCCCGCTGGCCGGGGTGCCGCTCTCCCTCAAAGACATCTTCTGCTACCAGGGGCTGCCTTGCACCTGCGGGTCGCGCATTCTGGAAGGCTGGCATCCGGTCTACGACGCCACCGTCGTAAAGCGCCTGCTGGCCGCCGGCCTGGTGATCCTCGGCAAAGTGAATATGGACGAGTTCGCCATGGGCTCATCCACGGAAACCTCCGGCTACGGCGACACCCACAACCCCTGGGATCTGGACAATATCCCCGGCGGTTCTTCCGGAGGCTGCGCCGCGTCGTTGGCAGCCTTCGAGGCCGCCCTTTCCGCCGGGACCGACACCGGCGGCTCCATCCGCCAGCCGGCCGCCGTCAACGGCATCGTCGGAGTCAAGCCCACCTATGGCTCGAATTCGCGCTACGGGGTGGTGGCGATGGCCTCCAGCCTGGACGTGCCCGGCCCGTTCGGGCGCACCGTCCTGGACACCGCGCTGCTGCATGCGGCCATCTCCGGCTATGACCCGCTGGATTCCACCGCCATCGACCAGCCGGTGCCGCCGGTGGTGCGGGCCGCCGAATCCGGCGACGTGAAGGGCATGCGCGTCGGGGTGGTGAAAGAGCTGGGCGGCGAGGGCTACCAGCCGGGCGTCATGCGCCGCTTCAACGACTGCCTGGGCATCTTGGAGCGCGCGGGGGCTCAAATTACGCAGGTTTCCTGCCCGAACTTCGACTACGCCCTGGGGGCCTACTACATCATCATGCCCTCGGAGGTGTCGGCGAACCTGGCCCGCTTCGACGCCATGCGCTACGGGCTGCGGGTCGGCGACGACGGCAGCCACAGCGTAGAAGAAGTGATGCGCCTGACCCGCGGCCAGGGCTTCGGCGCGGAGGCCAAACGCCGCATCATCTTGGGGACGTACGCGCTCAGCGCCGGCTATTACGACGCCTACTACGGCTCGGCCCAGAAAGCGCGCACCCTCATCGTCCAAGACTTCACCAAGGCTTTCGAAGCCGCCGACGTGCTGGTCTCGCCCACCACCCCGACCACCGCTTGGGGGCTGGGGGAGCGGGTCGACGACCCGCTGGCGATGTACAAGGCGGATTTGTGCACGATACCGTCCAATATGGCCGGCAACTGCGCCGGCTCTTTCCCCGCCGGCCTCAGCCCCGACGACGGGCTGCCGGTGGGTTTCCAGGTGATGGCGCCGCCGATGGCCGACGACCGGCTTTACCGGGTGGGCGCGGCCCTGGAGCGCGAGGTGAACGGCGGGCGGCCGCTCACCAGCTTGATCGCCGGCAAGCCAGTCGGCTCCGGCGCGGGGGAGGTGGCCGATGTCTGAGCCGGTCTTGGATTACCGCGAGGCGCTGGCCGCCTACGAGCCGGTGCTGGGCCTGGAAGTGCATGTGGAGCTGAACACGGCGTCCAAGATGTTCTGCTCCTGCGCCAACGAGTACGGCGCCGCCCCGAACACCCACACTTGCCCGGTCTGCCTGGGCTTGCCCGGCTCGCTGCCGGTGGTGAACCGCAAGGCGGTCGAATCGGCCATCCGTATCGGTTTGGCGCTGAATTGCCAGATCGCCTCCTGGTGCCGGTTCGCGCGCAAGAACTACTTCTATCCGGACATGACAAAGGACTGGCAGACCAGCCAATACGACGAGCCGATCTGCTTCGACGGCTACCTTGACGTCGAGGTCGACGGTGAGACTTTCCGGGTGCCGATTGAGCGGGCCCACATGGAAGAGGACGCCGGCAAGCTCACCCACGTCGGCGGCGCGACCGGCCGCATCCAGGGTGCCGATTACTCGCTGGTGGATTACAACCGGGCGGGCACCCCGCTGATCGAGATCGTCACCAAGCCCATCATGGGCACCGGGGCGAAAGCCCCCGAGGTGGCCCGGGCGTATGTGGGCGCCCTGCGCGACATCGTGCGGGCCCTGGGCGTCTCAGATGTGCGTATGGAGCAGGGCTCGCTGCGCTGCGACGCGAACGTGTCGCTGATGCCCAAAGGGGCCACGGAGCTGGGGACCCGCACCGAAACGAAGAACGTGAACTCGCTGCGCTCCATCGAGCGGGCGCTGGAATACGAGATTCGCCGCCAAGGGGCGGTGCTGGCGGCCGGTGGCCGGGTGACTCAGGAGACCCGGCATTGGCACGAAGAGGGGTACACCTCGCCGGGCCGGTCCAAGGAGACGGCAGAGGATTATCGCTACTTTCCCGAGCCGGACATCCCTCCCATCGCGCCCGCCCCGGAGTGGGTCGCGCGGCTGCGCGCTACGCTGCCGGAGGCTCCGCCCGCCCGTCGGGCCCGGCTGCAGGAGCAGTGGGGTTTCACCGATCAGGAGATGCGCGATGTGCTCGGCTCGGACGCGTTGGACTTGATCGACGCCACCGTCGCCGCCGGAGCCGGTCCG
>JAISTI010000104.1 GCA_031272685.1 Propionibacteriaceae bacterium
CTGCTGAAGGAGCTGTGCGGCGGCGCGCCGGTGGTAGCGCTGCGGCTGGCCAGCGACCAGGTCACCTCCTTTTTGGGGGCTTTCGGCTGCGGCTTCGGGGTGGTCGTGGCCGGCGGCACCGGGGCGGTCACCTTCGGCGTCGGCCCGGACGCGGTGGCGCGGGTGGACGGCTGGGGCGCGCTCGGCGGGGACGCCGGTGGCGGTTTCTGGATTGGCCGGGCCGCCTTCGACCACGCGATGCGCGCCCACGACGGCCGCGGCCCGCAAACCCGCCTCACCAGCCTGGTGGCAGCCAACTACTCCAACCTCGACGACGCCTACATGGAGCTTTTCACCGACCCGGATTGGGTGCGCTCCCTGGCCGCGCTGGCCCAGTCGGCGATCGAAATGGCCGAAACTGACGAGGTGGCCGCCGGCATCTGCGCCCAAGCGGGCCAAGAATTGGCGCTGTCTTGCGCTACCGCCGTCGCCCGCGCCGGCCTGGGCGGCCAGCCCAACCCGCCGGTTTGCCTGCTGGGCGGGGTGCTGAAGAAAGGCGCCGTCCGCAGCTCCTTCCTGGGCGACATGCGGGCCCGCTGGCCGGAGTTCGAGCCGCGCGCGCCGCTGGGCGCCAGCCTCGACGGCGCGAAAGCGCTGGGCGGGCTGCCCGCAAGCCACCCCTTGTGCGATTGGATCTCCATCGCCTGACCGGAGTTTTTGCTCGAAATTCGCGCAAATCCGAGGGCGGACCGCTTCGCCTTGGAATACCACGCCCATCCAAATGGTTGTGTTCCCCGAGGGAAGAAAGGACGCAGTTCAGACAACAATGGAGAATCGCAGCATACGCAAGCCCCGCAAGATTATCGCCTGGGCGCTCGCCTTGGCCGTCGCCGCCGGAGTGGCGGCCGGCTCGGCGCTGAGCGCGCAAGCCGACGTGTGGACGCCGTCCCCGACCGAAAAGGTCGCGGACTGGGCCACCGCGCACGAATTCCCCGGCCACGGCGCCGCGGAGGGATACTTTTCGGTCTCGCGCAACCCCGGCCGCATCTGGACGGACAAGACTGTCTACGCCGACAGCACCCCGTACCAAGAGGACGAGGTGGCCGGCGAGAACGAGCTGATCGTCTCGCTCTCCGGCCTGGGCTCCACCCGGCACATCACCAGCTCCTCCAAGATCCCCGTAGACTTGGTGATGGTGCTGGACAACTCCTATTCGATGACCCAGTGCGTCAAATCCTCCGATTCCTCCGACGGATACTGCGACGACAAGGCCAATTACGAGAAGTCCCGCGCTTGGACCATGGCCGACGCCGTGAACGAGGCCATGCGGATCATCGCCGGGAACAACTCACAGAACCGGGTAGCCGTGGTGCGTTTCGGCACCGACGCCGGCGAACTCGTCGGGCTCGTCCCGCCGGCGAAACTCAAAGACTCGGACCGCTACGCCAACCTCACCTACTCCGGCAACGACAAAAACGGCACGATGACGTTCGCGGTGGGCACCAAGACCATGACCATCGGCAAGAACGGCACCACCACCCAGAGCACCAACACCCAAGCGGGCATCTTCGCCGGCATGAACATTCTGGCCACCGCCACCAACGTCACCGGCGAAAACCAGCGCGTCCCGAACGTGCTGATCTTCACCGACGGCGAGGCCACGCTCTCGTCCAGCAGCACCTCTTGGTGGAACCCCGGCTCCGGCACCCAAGGCCCCAGCACCCCGTGTTCCGCCACCGCCTCCAGCTGCACCCAGTATTACGGCAACGGTTTCAAGGCCGCCATGACCGCCGCCTTCCTCAAGGCGAAAATCACCGCCACCTACAACGATGAAACCTTCAACGGCGAAAACGGAACCACCATTGAGCCGAAGGTGTACACCGTGGGCCTCGGGCTCGACGCGCTGCACCCGGTCGCCCGCGACCTCGGCCGCGCCACCCTCGACCCGTCCTCGCAGCTCGGCCTTTCCAACACCAGCGCCGCCGGGTTCACCTCCGCCTGGAACAGCTACGCGGACGGGAACTCGCCCACCGTGCCGGTCGCCGCCGGCACCTCCGCATTCAAGATGTCGCACCCGACTGGCGACGCGCAGAAGTACGACCCCACCTCGCTGGCCTACAACGACGAGTTCTATGAGCCGATGAGCACCGAGGACATGCGCTCGGTTTTCGAGAGCATCGCCCGCTCGATTGTGGACGCCCCGCACTTCCCGGTGAAATCCTCCGAAGGCACTCCCGGCACCGGCTACATCACCTACACTGACCCGCTGGGCCAGTTCATGGAAGTCACCAACGTGACCAGGCTGTATTTCTGCTCGCTGCCGGAAGACTCCGCCAATGCCGACGACTGCGACGCGCCGGTTTTTTCGAACGTGGTGAAGACCTCGGACACCGCCAGCAACACCGACAAGTACACCTTCATCGGCTCCTACAAGGCCAACAGCCTTTCCGAGCCGGCGGACCTGTCGAAGATTGTGATCACCGTGCGCAAATCCGCCTCACTGGCGGCCGGCGACGTGGTCACCGTGCAAATCCCGATGACGCTGCTGCCGCTGCGCGATTCCAGCGTGACCATCGGCGCCGACGGGCAGCCGACCAAGATGACCCAGCACGCCGCGCACCCGTTCCACCTGGATTACACCGTCGCCCCCAAGGCCGCGGCGCTGGAGTACCTCTCCGACCCGATGGCGCTGAGCCAGGAGAGTTCCGCCGACGCCACCGCCCTGTCCGAATACCTGACCAGCCACACCACCAACGGCGAAGTGCGCTTCTACGCTGGCGATTTCATCGGCGGCGACTCCCCGGAGGCCAAGGCCACCGCCTCGTTCGTCCCGGACATCGCCAACGAGTTCTACCGTTTCAGCGAGGACACCCCGCTGTTCGCGGACGCCGGGCTGGCCACCGCCCTTACCTGGGAAGCCTGGACGGAACTCGCCGGTGACGGCCTCGTCTACTACCCGACCGACGAGTATTACTACACGCAAGATGGCGTGGCGAGATTCGACCGGGCGGCCAACACCACCAAGGATGAGTTGCTCGCCGTCCAAGATGCCACCCACAAGGTATCCGACGTGGGCGGCGTGGCCACCGTCGCCGCCGGCACGATGGGCGTCAATTTCCCGCACACCCTCGACCATGCCAAGTGCGAAAACCTCACCTGGGCGGACGACTCCCCGGTTTGCGCCCAACCCAGCAACCCGTCCGGCACCGACGCGATGGCGCTCTCCAGCCGCCTCACCGGCGAACTCGTGGTGGAGACCCTCGGCAACAACGGCTACCTGGCCTACCAAGTGCCCGGCACGCTCACCATCAGCAAGCTGGTGGCCGCCACCACCGGACTGAACCCGGCCGCGGACACCGAATTCGCCTTCCAGGTGGCGCTGGCCGACGCCGAAGGCCAGCCGCTGTCCGGATCGTTCGCCTACGCCGTCTTCTCCGAATCCGACCTCACCAGCCCCGTCCGCGTCGGCACGCTCAGCTACGGCGGGCTGCTCCCGGATGCCGACACCATCACCATCACCGCCGGGCAGCAGGCGAACATCATCGGCCTGCCCGACGGCACCCAGTACACCGTCACCGAAATCAACCTGCCCGCCGGCTATCAGCAGAGCGTCCCGAACGGCCCGGCCACCGGCCAGCTCGACGTGGAGACGACGCAAGGCGTGGCGATCGAGTTCGAGAACACTTACACCCCCGCCGCCGCCCAAGTCGACGCCGCGCCCACGGCCGCGAAGGTCTTCACCGGCCGCGACTGGCGTGAATCCGACCAGTTCGAGGTGCGGCTCTGCGGCCCGGTGGAAACCACGCCGAACACCTGCGAGACCGCTGTCTTCACCCAAGCCGACCACGGCGCGCAAACCTTCCATGGGCGCAGCTTCGCCGCCCCCGGCACCTACACCTACACGCTGACCGAAGCCTGGGGCTCCGCCATTGGCGTGTCCTATTCCGGCGCGGAATACCAGTGGGTTGTAAGCGTGACCGACAACGGCAGCGGCCAGCTGCACGCGGCGCAGCAGCTTTACCAGGTGCGCGACGACGACGGCCAGCCGCTCGCCGAAAGCCAGCAGGCCGCGCTGGCGACCTTCACCAACACCTTCAGCCTCGACTCCATCCAAGGCAACCTCGACCTGACCAAGATGATCAAAGACTCCACCCTGGGCGGCGACCAGCTGCGCGCCCCCGCACTGGAGCACGAGTTCGCCTTCGAGTATCTGGGCGCCATCCCGCCGTACCATCAGCTCGCCCCGCTCTTTACCGACGAACAGGTGAGCGCCACCGCGAAAAACGCCGCCGGCAGCTCGTCGGTGGTTTCCCCGGCGATCACCTTCCAGGCCAGCCATGTGAACCACGCCTTCTACTACAAGGCTTGGGAGGTGGTCGATCCCGGCAAGAAAGACTTCGTCACCTATGACGACTCGGTGTGGTTCTTCAAGCTCGATGTGTCAGAAGCCATCGACGAGGACGGGCCCGCCATCCAGGTGCTGAGCACCCACTGCCAGACCACCCAGGCCGCCATCGCGGCCATGCCGGAGGCAGACGGTTTCGGCGAATGCACCCCGGAAGAAGGCGTGTACACCGACGCCGAGCCGGTGTTCACCAACACCTACACCCCCGCCAACGGCCAGATTGTCATCCAGGGCACCAAAGAGCTGTCCGGCCGCGAGTGGCTGCCAGGCGATAGCTTCACCTTCAGGCTCGTCCCCAACGACGCCGCCACCGCCGTCGCCATCAGCAATGGCGCCATCTGGTTCGCCGGCTCTGACGAGGTGACCGTCGGCTACTACGACCAGGTCGCTGAGAAGGCTGACTTCGCCTTCACCCTCTACTCCAACAAGCAGGGCAATTACCAGTTCGCCCTGCGCGAGGTGGTGCCCGCTGAAGCCGAGCCGGGCATCGTCTACGACCACTCCACCGCGATCTTCGACGTGGTGGTGGACGACCTGAACGTGGACGGGCTGCTCTTCCCCGACGTGTACCTGCGCGGCGACAACCTGCAAGAGCCGGTCGGCAAGGCCGCGTTCACCAACCGCTATCAGGCGACCACCCGCTTCGCCGGGGTGGACGTGGTGAAAACCCTCACCGGCCGCGCGCCGGTGGCCGGGGAGTTCGCCTTCACCGTCACCCCCGTGGAAACCTCCACCGTTACCGCGAAAGAGGCGCAGGCCAAGGCGCGGTTCGCCGATTCGGACACCCCCGACGAGCCCGGCACCATGACTGTCACCAACGGCGAGGGCTATGCCAACCCGCGCATGACCCGCCTGCCCGGCGACTTCGAGTTCACCCAGGCCGACCTCGGCAAAGAGTTCGGCTATCTGGTGACCGAAGACGACACCCAAGTCGGCGGGGTGGTGTACGACCAGACCGCTTATCTGCTCACCCTCATCCCGGTTTACGACCAGGACAGCGGCAAGCTCTACATCAAGTCAGTCATCGACAACCTGGCGCTCGAAAACGACGGCCTGGATGAGCCGGCGGTTCACGATTCCCGCGACGGATCGGTGCCGACCATCGGGTTCTCCAACAGCTATTCGGCGGCCGCCACCACCGTCACCCCGTCGTTCACCAAGGAGATTTCCGGACGCGATTGGAAGGACGACGAGGTGTTCGAGTTCCAGCTTGTCCCCGCAGACAGCGGCACCCGCAACGCCATCGCCGCCGGCGACGCCTATCTGCCGCAAGGCGCCGATGAGCTGACGGCCCTGGTGGGCAACGACACCGGAAGCCGCAAAGTGGCCTTCGACTTCGGCGAATTCAGCTTCAGCGCCGCCGGAACCTACCGCTTCGCCGTCACCGAAATCACGCCGCAAACCCCCGCCGGCGGCCTCGACTACGACCCCGACACCGCCGAGTTCGCCGTGCACGTGGCTGACGACGGCACCGGCCAGCTCAGCGCCGAAATCGAATACGACAGCAACCGCGCCTTCTTGAACAACTACACCGCCCGCCACCACTGGCATGTGGTGGTCGGCAAGACCCTCGAAGGCATGGACATGGAAGAAGGCATGTTCACCTTCAAGGCGGTGCCGGTGGACGCGGCTTCCGCGCAGGCCGCCGACATCGAAATGGACGGCGTGGAGTTCACCAACTCGGCGGCCGAGGCCGGGGAAGAGGCGCTGATGCCGCGGATGAGCGGGCTGCACCTCACCCAGGAGAGCGCCGGAACCTACTGCTACTACTACTTCGAAGAAGAGCCGTCGCAGCCGGGCATCACCCACGACGACACCGTCTACCTACTGTGTGTGACGGTCACCGACGACGGCAACGGCCATCTGGTGGTGGACGCCACCGTGGACAGCGTCAACGACGAGGAAGGCGAGGACGGCGTGCACGAGCGCTACGAGCAGTCTTCCGCCGACGAGGAGCTGGTCTTCCCGGTGCTGCACTTCCGCAACACCTGCGACCCGCTGGCCGTGAACTCGGTGTGCGCTGCCAAGCCCGCACCCGGCCCGCAGCCGGTGCCGGTGGCGCCGGTGGACGATCCCTCCAACGATCCCGCGCCGCCGGCCGAGGGCCCGGTGAACGACCCGGTGCCGGGGCCGGTGGACGGCCCGGTGTTTGACCCGGGCGACACCCCGGCCGAAGAGCCGGCTGAAGACCCGGCTGGCGATCCGGCCACCGGCCCCGAGGCTGATCCCACCGAGCCGGCCGCCGACCCGAGCCCGGCCGCGCCGGCAGACGAGCCCGCCGACCAGCCGTCCGGCGATTCGAGTGGCGATCCGTCCGGTGACACGAGTGGCGACACGTCCGGCGATCCCGACACCATCCCGGCGGCCCCGGACTACACCCCGGCGGTTTGCCCGGAGGGCGAGGTCTTCGAGAAGCTGGAAGAGGACGGCACGGCAACCTGCGCCACCCCGGCTCCAGTCGAAGACCCCGACACCTCCCTGAAGGGAGACCTGGACAAGCAAGACTCCGAGCAGACCGGCGAAACCGAGCCGGAAGAATCCGAGGCGGCTGTCGTCGAGGAAGCGGCGCAAGAACCCGCCGGTTCCACTGGCGGCGGCGCGAGCGTGCGTACCGGCGGCCAGGTGGTCGGCTGGGGCGCCGCGTGGATTGGGCTGGCGGGCCTCGCCGGGGCCGGGCTGCTGCTGGCGGCCGTTTGGCTGCTCAGGCGGCGGCGGCCGGAATCCGGACGCTGAAAACGGTGTGGCCGGGTCGGGAGTCCAAAGACACCACCCCGCCATGAGCGGCGGTGACCGCCGCCACAATCGACAGCCCCAGGCCGGTGGACTGCACCCCGGACATCCGGGAGCGGGAGGCGTCGGCGCGGGTGAAGCGCTCGAAAATGGTGGGCTTTACCTCGGCGGGCACGCCCGGCCCGTCGTCCGCCACCGTCAGCAGCACTGAATCGCCGAAGCGGCCCAGTGTGGTGGTGACGGTGGTGCCGGCCGGGGTATGTGTGCGGGCGTTGCCGAGCAGGTTAGCCACCACTTGGTGCAGCTGGTTGCCGTCGCCGTTCACGACCAGTTCTTCATCCACGTTCAGGGCCCAGTTGTGGTCCGGCCCGGCGGCCCGCGCGTCGCTCACCGCGTTCAGCACAATGCTGGTGAAGTCCACCGGCGCCCACTGCGGGGTGGGGGCGGAATCCAGCCGGGCGAGCAGCAGCAGGTCGTTGACCAGTTTCGACATCCGGGTGGCCTCCGATTCGACGCGCTCCAACGCGTGCGCGGTGTCGGCGGGCAGGTTGTCGCGCTCGCGCCGGGTGAGTTCGGCATAGCCGCGGATGGACGCCAGCGGGTTGCGCAGCTCGTGGGAGGCGTCGGCGACGAACTGGCGCACCTTAGTTTCGGAGGCGTGGCGGGCGATCAGCGCCCCGTCGACGTTGTCGAGCATGTGGTTGAACGACATTCCCACCTGCCCGACCTCGCTCTCCGGCTCGATGCCCGTGGTGTTGAAGCGCACTTTCACCCGCTCTTCACCCGAACCCAGGGGCAGGGTGGAGACGTAGGTGGCGGTTTCGGTCAGCCGGCGTAGCGGGTTCAGCGCCCGCACCACCACCTGCTGGGTGGCTATGAACGCGATAACGATGGCACCGAGGGTGAGCAGCCCGAGCACGATGGTTTGGCTGGTTATCGGGCCGGTGACTTCGGTGTATGGCAGTGCGACGATGGTGGCGCCAACCTCGTCGCGGCTGGTGGCGAGCACCCGGAACGGGCCGTTTCCCTTCAGCACCACCGTGCGCGGCACCCCGTCCACCGGAGTGGCGATCAGCTGGTCTATCTGGGCGTCGTCCGGAGTGAACGGACAGGCGAGCATCATAACCTGGCTGCCCATCACCTCCAGGCGGATCAGGCCCGCGCCGGCGTCGGAGCACATGTCGCCGCTGGCCGGATAGCCGCGTCCGGGGCTGCGCGCCGCCGTTATGGCGAGCCGGTCGTCGAGGTCGCGCTCCAAGATTTGGAAGCAGGCGAAGGTGGCGGCGGTGGACAGCAGGATGGTGACGGCCGCGACCAGCGCCGTGGTGCGGAA
>JAISTI010000147.1 GCA_031272685.1 Propionibacteriaceae bacterium
GGTGGAGCATAGGGGACTCGAACCCCTGACTTCGACCTTGCAAAGGTCGCACTCTACCAACTGAGTTAATGCCCCATGGCAGGGGTTAGTGTACCGCCATCGCCGAGAGCGCCCATAGACTTGGGGCAGGAGGTTCAGATGTATTTGCTCGCGAACACAATCCAGCCCTACGCATGGGGTTCCACCGACGCGATCCCGAAGCTGCTGGGCGGCGAAATCACCGGCAAACCCCAGGCGGAGCTATGGCTGGGGGCGCATCCGCTGGCGCCGTCGCAGCTTGTCAGCCTGGGAATCGGGTTGGACGAATTCGAGAAGGCGCACCCGGAGGCGATGGGGCCGTCCGGCAAACTGCCATTCCTGATGAAAGTGCTCGCCGCCGCCGAGCCGCTCTCGCTGCAAGTCCACCCCAACCTCGAACAGGCCAAGGCCGGGTTCGCCGAAGAAGACGCCCGCGGCGTCGCCAAAGACGACCCCGCCCGCAACTACAAAGACGCGAACCACAAACCCGAAATGCTCGTCGCGCTCACCGACTTCTCCGCCCTCAGCGGGCTGCGCGACCCGCAGGCCGCCATCGCCGACATCGAGATGCTGCTCGGCGCGGCCGCGGGCGGCGGCGAAGAGGGCCGCAAGCTGCTGAAGCGGCTGCGCGCCGGCGAGCTGGAAGACGCCTTCCTCGGCCTGCTGCGCGGCGGCGAAGGCGTGCGCGAACTGGTCCGCGCCCTCATCGAAGGCGCGGGAGCCAAACCGCAAACCCAAGCGGCGCAAACCGTCACCTTCATCAGCGAGTTCCACGGCGACGACCCCGGCGTTGCCGCCGCCCTGCTGCTCAACCGCGTCGACCTCAAGCCCCGGCAGGCCGTCTTCCTCGGCGCGGGGAACATCCACGCCTATCTGCACGGCCTTGGCATCGAGCTGATGGCCAACAGCGACAATGTGCTGCGCGCCGGGCTGACCCCCAAACACATCGACATCGACGAGCTGGCCAAAATCGCCAGCTTCGAACCGGTGCCCCCGCCGGTGCTGCCGCACGACGACATGGACTACTTCACCGAAGGGCTGGTGGAATACGCCTACCGTCCCGCCACCGTCGAATTCCAGCTCTGGGATTCCCGCCTCTCCGACTCCCGCACCCGTATCCCGCCCGGCCCGGCCATCCTGCTGGTGCTGAAAGGCGAAGTGCGGCTGAGCACCACCCGCGCGAGATTCGCCCTGCCGGAAAGCGCCACCGAACTCACCCTCACCCGCGGCCAGAGCGTCTTCATCGCGGCGGAAGAATACGTGGAAGCCGCCGGCGCCGACTGCCGCATCGCCGTCAGCTCCGTCGACCCCCGGCCAAGGGCCTTCGCGGGCCGAGTATCCTAGGGGCATGTGGTCAAAACGTAACGAGGTCGATTTCTCGCTGCAGCGCCGCCACCGCCTGCAAGCCACCTTCGGCCGCCAGCGTTCCCTGACCCCATCCGACATCTGCGACGCCGACCCGATGCTGATCCGCGCCGCCTTGCACCACGGCGAGCGCGCCAATGCCGACTGCCCCGTCTGCTCCAATGAGAGAATGGTGAACCTCAACTACGTCTTCGGCGACCAGCTCGGCCAGTACTCCGGCCGAATCAAGTCCACCGAAGACCTCAAGGACATGCAGGCAGAATACGGCGAATTCAAGGTGTGCGTGGTGGAGGTGTGCACCGACTGCGGCTGGAACCACATGACGAGTTCCTACGTGCTCGGCGACGGCGTGCCCCGCCGCCCACCCCGGCGCCAGCAGACCGTCGAGGACATCTATGGCTGAAGCCAAGAAGGCAGCGCCGCGCCGCCAGGCGGGCAAGAAGCGCAAACACCCGGCCGTCCGGGTGCTGCAATGGTTCGGCATCACTCTGCTCGTGGTGCTGCTGCTGGCCGGCGTCGCCGTCATCTACCTGTGGTCGGCGGTCACCCTGCCCGATCCGAACGAGGGCTTCACCACCAACACCACCATCGTCTACTACAACGACGGCAAGACCCAGCTCGGCACCTTCCAGGTGCAAAACCGCCGCACCATCACCTACGAAGAGATTCCCCAAGACGTGATAAACGCGCTGGTGGCCTCGGAAAACCGCACCTTCTGGACCGACCCGGGCTTTGACCTGTTCGGCATCACCCGGGCGG
The DNA here is from genome assembly GCA_031272685.1 of Propionibacteriaceae bacterium. Taxonomy (GTDB): domain Bacteria; phylum Actinomycetota; class Actinomycetes; order Propionibacteriales; family Propionibacteriaceae; genus Propionicimonas. The sequence continues at coordinate 2,143 of JAISTI010000147.1, forward strand.
TATTCAACGCGGTCTTCTCCGGCGACGAGCTGACCGGCGCCTCCACCATCACCCAGCAGTACGTCAAAGTGTTTTACCTCTCGCAAGAGCGCACCGTGTCGCGCAAAGTGCAGGAAATCGTCCTCGCCGCGAAAATCGGCCAGTCATATTCCAAAGAGGAAATCATCACCAACTACCTCAACACCGTCTACTACGGCCGCGGCGCCTACGGCATTGAAGCCGCCGCACTCGCCTATTTCAAGAAATCCGCCAGCGAACTCACCCTCGCCGAATCGGCCGTCCTCACCTCCATCATCAACGACCCGAACCGCCTCGACCCGGCCAGCGGCGAAGACGAGCGCCAAGACCTGCTGGAGCGCTACCAGTACACCCTCAACTCGATGGTCGAGATGGACTACATCACCCCCGCCCAGCGCGACGCGATTTACGACGACCTGCCCGAATTCCCCGAGATCAAGAAGAGCAACGTCTTCGGCGGCACCAAAGGCTTCCTGCTGAACATGGTGCTGAACGAGCTGACCGAATCCGGCAAATACACCGAGGCCGAGGTCACCGGCGGCGGGCTGCGCATCACCTCCACCTTCGACAAGGCCGACCAATCCGCCCTGAACACCGCCGCCAAAGAGTTCACGCTCGAAGCGGCCGGCGGCGACAAAAAGAAGGCCGCCGACCTGCACGCCGGAGTCGCCTCCGTCGACAACAACACCGGCGAGGTGCTGGCCATTTACGGCGGCCCGGACTTCGTCGCCAACTCGCGCAACTGGGCCACCACCCCCCGGCCGGTCGGCTCCACCTTCAAGCCGTACGCCCTGACCGCCGCCCTCGAACAAGGCTGGGTGCTCACCGACCGGGTGAACGGCTCGTCATTCACCCCCGAAGGCGACCCGAAGCCGGTGCGCAACGCCGGCGGGCGCAACTACGGCTCCATCACCCTGCTCAAAGCCACGACGAACTCGGTGAACTCCGCATACGTCGACCTCACCCAGCAGCTCGACAACGGCGGCCAAGACGTGCTCGACGCCGCCGAAGCCGCCGGGGTTCCCGACCTGCCCGACCGCGGCTGGTCCCCGGTGAACAACCGGGTGGCCCTTGGCACCCCCGAAATCAGCCCACTGAACCAAGCCGGCGGATACTCCACCTTCGCCAACTACGGCAAACAAGTCACCGTCCACGTCGTGCGCGAAGTGAAAGACTCCCAGGGCGAGGTGCTCAGCTCCTTCCAGCCATCCTCCGCCCGCCCGTTCGACGAAGACGTGATGCGCGACCTGAACTACGCGCTGTCGAAAGTCGCGCAAGATGGCACCGGCTCGCGTGCCGCCGCCCTCGGTTACCCCGTCGCCGGCAAGACCGGCACCGCCTGGTACAACGACCCGAAATCCGGCCTGGAGACGAAAACCGTCGCCGCCTGGTTCGTCGGCTACACCCGGCAAATCACCACCGCCGTGATGTTCGTGGCCGGAGACGACGGCATGGGCAACCTCGACGACTACACCCGCGGCTTCTACGGCTCCGGCTACCCGGCCCGCCTCTGGCTCGAATATATGAAGACCGCCATGGAAGGCAAGGAGAAGATCCAGTTCGAGCCGCAGACCGGCAAGAAGTCGGAGCGCTACACCCCCAAGCCGAAGAAGACCGAGACCGAAACCCCGGATCCGACGCCTTCCGAAAGCGAAGAAACCCCCGATCCGACACCCACCAAGACGAAGAAGCCCAAACCTTCCGAAACCGCCACCAGCACCGCCACCGCCGCGCCCACCGTGCCCGTGCCCGACCCGACCGCCACCGAGCCGCAGCCCCAGCCCACCGAGACGCAACCGCAGCCGGCCGACACCACCCAGCCGGCCGAATCCGCCCAGCCGCAGGCGCAAACCGCCGAGCAGACCCCCGCCTGACATGACCGCCGTCGCCCGTCTGAACGCTTGGCTCCACTCCCGGGCAGTTATCCCGTGGTCTTTCCTGATGCTCGGCTTCAGTTGGCTGGTGACGATGTGGAAGCAGCCGCCGTGCTTCACCGCCGACCTGACCGGCAAGCTGTGCTATTCCGACATCTACACCCTCTACTGGACCCGCGGCCTGGCCGACGGCCAGATCCCCTATATCGACTCCGAGTTGGAATACCCCGTCCTCACCGGCGCGTTCATCGAGCTGTCGCGCCGTATCGCCGTGCTCTTGGGCGCGCAGAGCCGCCCCGGCCTGGACACCGGGCAGATCTACGTCGACTCCGAGATTTTCGTCTGGGTGAACGCCCTCATGCTGTTGGCCTGCTTCGTAGGGCTGCTGTGGGCGCATTCGCGCTTGTCGCAGCCGGTTGGCACGGTAATGATCGCCGTAGCGCCGGCCATCTGGACCGCCGGGCTGATCAACTGGGACGCGCTGGTCGTCATGCTCACCTCACTGGCACTGCTGGCCTGGGCGAAAAACAAGCCGCTGTGGTGCGGCATCGCCCTCGGCCTTGGGGTGGCGGCCAAGCTGTATCCGGTGCTGGTGCTCGTCCCGCTGGCAGTACTCTGCCTGCGCGCCTCCCGTTGGCGCCCGTTCTTCCTCACCGCCTGCTCCGCCGCCTTCTCCTGGCTGCTGGTGAACGCCCCCGTTTACCTGCTCGTCCCGGAGCGCTGGCTGACCTTCTGGACGTTCAACGTCGACCGCTCCTACGACTTCGGCTCCATCTGGTATGTGCTGTACCGCTTCGGGATCATGGTGCCCGGCCTGTCGCAGTTGGAGGCGCTGCTGATGGTGGTGGGGACGGCGGGAATCTGCCTGCTGCTGCTGGCCGCGAAAACCCGCCCCCGCCTCGCCCAAGGCGTCTTCCTGCTGGTGGTGTGGTTCCTGGTGGTGAACAAGGTGTATTCGCCGCAGTACGTACTGTGGCTGCTGCCGCTGCTGGTGCTAGCCCGGCCCCGCTGGCTCGACTGGGCGGTCTTCTCCGTTTCCGAGGCGCTCTACTGGGTGTCCATCGGGCGGCACTTCGACTATTCGAATGAGATTGGCGATTGGAGTGCCCCCGACCCGGTCTACGCACTCGCCGTCTTCCTGCGCATCACCGTGCAGCTTTGGCTGTGCGCGCGCGTCATCGGCGACATCCTGCGCCCGGAACGTGACGTTGTGCGCGTCGGCGAGCTGTTGGAAGACCCGGACGACGGCTTGCTCAACGGCCAGCCGGACGCCCCCTGGCTGCGCCGCCTGACCGGAGCGCCGGCATGACCACCGTCCGCCGGGACTCCCGGCTCACGGTGGAAACCTGGCTGGCCACCAAAATCGTCTTTGTGGCCGTCGCCGCATTTGTGATGCTTACCCAAGGCCGCAGTCTGGGCGAAATCCTCGCCAATTGGGATGCCGTTCATTTCACCGCCATCGCCGAACGCGGCTATTTCAACGAACTCGGGCAGGTGGACACCTCCCAACTTGCCTTCTTCCCCGGCTGGCCGCTGCTGCTGCGCTGCGCCGGCTGGCTGGGCTTGCCGCTGGTGGAAACCGGGGCGGTGCTGGCGCTCATTCTCTCCGGGGCAGCCGCCTGCGCCCTCTACCGGATGTACGGCTCCACCGCGGCCATCGCCTGGATGCTCGCCCCGATGGCGGTCTTCACCGTGGTGCCATACACCGAATCGCTGTTCTGCGCCGCCGCTTTCTGGGCCTGGGAGCGAGCCAACGCCAAACAGTGGTGGTCGGCGGGGTTGCTCGCGGCGGTGGCCATGTCCGCACGGGTCTCCGGGCTCTTCCTGATTGGCGCGCTGGCGATCCTGGCATTCACCCAAGGGGGAAAGGCCCTAGCCAAACTGGCCCGGCTGCCGTGGCTGCTGCTGCCAACGGCGGTCCTGGGCGTCTATGTGTGGTACATGTACCTGCTCACTGGCACTTGGACGGCCTGGTTTTCGGCGCAGACGGCCAACTGGTCGCGCGAGTTCACCTGGCCGTGGGTTTCCTTGCAGCACACGCTGGAGGCCGCCAACCCGGCCTATTTCCCCGACTACCCGGAAAATAGCTGGGTGTTCGCCATGGAGGTGGTGGCGATGGCGCTCGGCCTGGGCGTCGCCATCGTCTGCCTCATCCGCAAGCGCTGGGCCGAATCGGCCTGGGTGGCGGTGCAAGTGCTGGCCTTCTCCATCAGCTACTGGTTCATGTCCAGCGTGCGGGCGGTGCTGCTGTGGTTCCCGCTCTATAACGAAATCGGGATGCTCGCCCGCCGCGCCGACCCGGCCGCCGCTTTCGGCAGGATAGTCCGGGCCGTGGTGGTGGGCGCGGCACTGGTTTTCCAGGTGTTTTGGGCCTGGACATTCTTCAGCGGCCGGTGGGCGGGATAATTCCCTATACTCTTCAGCAGCCGAAGGAAAGGAATCCGAAGTGTCCGGTTTCTCCCGCGCGAAGGCGCTGGTTTTGTCGTTGTCCCTTGTCGGCGCCGGGTTGCTCGGCGGCTGCTCTGGGTCCGGCGGCAGCGCCGTCAACTTGGGGTATTTCCCGAACCTCACCCACGCTCCCGCGTTGGTCGGCCTGGATCAAGGGTTCTTCGCCAAAGCGCTTGGGGACGCCACTCTCAACACCGTCACCTTCAACGCCGGCCCTTCCGCCATTGAGGCGCTGAACGCCGGCTCTGTGGACATCACCTTCATCGGCCCCAACCCCACTATCACCGGCTTCACCGCCAGCGACGGGCAGGCGCTGCGCGTCATAGCCGGGGCGGCCGCCAACGGCGCGGCGCTGGTCGTCGCAGACGGCATCACCGACGCCGCCGGGCTGGCCGGGAAGAAGATCGCCACCCCGCAGCTCGGCAACACCCAAGACGTGGCGCTGCGCTACTGGCTGAGCGAGCAGGGATACGAAACCAACACCGAAGGCGGCGGCGACGTCTCGATCATGCCGCAGGACAATGGCACCGCGCTGCAGGCCTTCATCACCGGAGAGATCGACGGCGCATGGGTGCCGGAGCCGTGGGCCACCCGCATGGTGCTCGAAGGCGGCGGCCACGTGCTGGTGGACGAAGCCACGATTTGGCCCGGCGGCAAGTTCATCGTCACCAACGTCATCGTCCGCACTGAATTCTTGGAGCAGCACCCCGAACAGGTGGAAGCGGTGCTGACCGGCCTGCTCGACTCCCTCGACTACATCGAGCAGAATCCAGCCGAATCCAAGGCCATCGTCAACAAGTCAATCGAAGCCATCACCGGTTCCGGCATGGACGACGCCGTGCTCGATTCCGCTTGGGGCAATGTGGTCTTCACCTACGACCCGCTGGCCGCCACGCTGCGCGAGTCGGCCGCCCACGCCACCGCCGTCGGCCTGTTGGAAGAAGCCGACCTCACCGGCCTGTACGCCCTCGACCCGCTGAACAAACTGCTCGCCGCGCGGGGCCTGCCCGAAGTGACCGACGAATGAGCCCGGCACCTGCGCTGACAGTGAACGAGGTCAGCAAGGTCTTCACCGACACCCAGGTGCCGACAGTCGCGCTGAAGGACGCCTCCCTGGAGGTCGCAGAAGGCGAGTTCATCTGCCTGCTGGGCCGCTCCGGCTGCGGCAAGAGCACGCTGCTTTCCATGATCGCCGGCCTGGCATCACCCACCTCCGGCGCCATCGACACCCACGGCAACCGCGTCGGGATGATGTTCCAAGACGCGAACCTGTTCCCGTGGCTGACCGTCCGGGGCAATATCGAGTTGGCCCTGCGGCTCTCCGGCATCCCCAAGCCGGAATGGGACGGCCGGGTGCAAGACCTGCTCGCCATGGTGGAGCTGCCCGACGCCGGCCAGAAGCGCCCGCACCAGCTTTCCGGCGGGATGCGCCAACGCGTCTCGCTGGCCCGCGCGCTGGCGCAGGAATGCCGCATCCTGCTCATGGACGAGCCTTTCGCCTCGCTCGACGCCCTCACCCGCGACACCCTGCACGAGGAAATCGCCCGCGTTTGGGCGCAGCGCGGGCTCACCATCGTCTTCGTCACCCACAATGTGCGCGAGGCCGCCCGCCTCGCCGACCGGGTGGTCATCATGTCCCCGTCGCCGGGGCGGATCGTGGACGAGGTGCCAATCGGGCTGCCCCGGCCGCGGCGCCTGGAGCAGCCGGAAGTGGCCGCCGCCTCCGGCAAACTGCGCGAACTGCTCGACCACTACGACTTGAAGGCCGCATGAAAGCCAAAGACGATCCCGCCCTCGCAACCCTGGAGCCCGCCGACTGGCCGGACTCCGGCCGCCGCCGGCGTTCCATCTGGGCTGCGGTGTGGCCAGGACTGAGCGCCATCGCGCTGGTGTTGGTGATTTGGGAGGCGGTGGTGCTCACCGGCTGGAAGCCGGAATACGTACTGCCCCCGCCCACCACCGTCCTAGCCGAGTTGGGTGGCTTCCTCCTCGATTCCAAATTCTGGCTGGCGGTCTCCATCACCCTGCTGCGGGCGCTGGTGGGCTTTTCGCTGGCGCTGGCGATTGGCACGGGTCTCGGCATCGCGGTCAGCGCCTCCCGGGTGCTGCGCGCCGCCTTGGGCTCGCTGCTCACCGGCATGCAGACCATGCCGTCGATCGCCTGGTTCCCGTTCGCCATCCTGCTCTTCGGGCTCACCGAAAACGCCATCGGCTTCGTGGTGGTGTTGGGTGCCGCCCCTTCCATCGCCAACGGCCTGATCTCCGGCATCGACAACGTGCCACCCCCGCTGCTGCGCACCGCGAAAGTTCTCGGTGCCCGCGGCCTGACCCTCTACCGCTATGTGATCTTGCCGTCCGCGCTGCCCACCTATGTGGCCGGGCTGAAGCAGGGCTGGGCCTTCGCCTGGCGCTCGCTGATGGCCGGCGAACTGCTCGTCATCATCGCCAATCGGCCCTCGCTGGGGGTGCAACTGCAGTATTTCCGCGAGTTCGCCAACGCCCCGGCGCTGATCGCCATGATGATCGTAATCCTGGTGTTGGGCATGGCCTTCGACGCGGTCTTCTCCCGGCTGGCGGCGGTGGTGCGCCGCAACCGCGGCCTGGGGGAAACCCGCCTGTAGCGGGCGCTCAATCCTCCAGCAGGCTCTTCAGCAGCGAGGCGTACACCGGCGGCACCCGCAAGAACTCGGCGGTCAGGTAGGCGGTGATGCTCACCAAGGTGAGCGGCAGCAGGTGGGTGAAGTTCCCGGTCATCTCCAGCAGCAGCACGATGCCGGTGATGGGCGCGCGCACGATGGCGGCGAAAGCGCCGGCCATCGCCACGATGATGAAGCCGTCGAACAGGCCGGGATCCACTCCCAACACATTCAGGGCGAACAGCCCGGCCAGCGCCCCGGTGATGGCGCCCAGGATGAGCAGCGGGAAGAGGATCCCGCCCGGGGCGCCGGCGGCGAAACTCACCACTGAGAAGGCGAAACGCACCAGCAGCAGCAGCGCCAAGAAGCCGGCGGTGGCGGTGGGGGCGAGCGCGTCGAAAGCCGTCTTGCCGCTGGACAACGCCACCGGGAAGCACAGCCCGACGGGAATCGCGAGCAGCAGGATGGGCACCGGCTTGGCCGCCTTCACCCCGGCGAGCAGGTGCGGCAGCCGGTATTTGAACCAGCCGGCAATCCGACCGCCCGCGCTGTCGGCCAGCACAACGGTGAATGAGGAGCGCTCGCCCTTCCACAGGTGGCCGTAGCCGCGCTGCAAGCGCACCAGGCAGATGTTATAGGCCGCGCCGATAAGCCCGAGGGCGATGCCCAGCACCACCAAGACCCAATAGGAGTTCAGTGGCAGCGAGCCGGAGGCGTTGAGCTGGAACACCGGCTCCGCGCCCAGCAGCAGCCGCAGAGTGTAGTCGGCGGCGATGGCGGCCACCGCCGTGGTCAGCATGGTGAGCGGCGAGAGCAGGTGGAAGACCTCTTCGAAGACGAAAATCACTCCCGCCAGCGGTGCCCCGAAGGCGGCCGAGAGCCCGGCGCTCGCGCCGCCGGCCACCAGCAGCCGGCGCTCCTGCCGGTTCGCGGCCAACTGCCGCCCGACGCCGCCGCCGACGCACGCCCCCATTTGAATGCACGGGCCTTCCCGGCCCAAGGCCAGCCCGCCGAGCATCGCCGCCGCGCCGCCGATGAACTTCGCCACCAGCGTCGTCAGCCAAAAGTCTTTCAGGTAGCCCTTGATGACGGCCACCACCTGCGGGATGCCGGAGCCGGACGTCATCGGGAACCGCCGTCCAAGCGCGCCCAAGGCGAACCCGAGGGCGGCCAGCGCGAGGACGAGCGCCGGCAGCCAAGCCAAGTTTGCCCCCACGAACCCGTACATGGCGGCCACCCAGACCTCGATGTGCTCCAGCAGCCAGCGGTAACCCGACACCACCACCCCGGCAAGCAATCCGGTGAGGGCGCTGGCGAGCAGCAGCCGCAGCCGCACCCTGGTGTCCGTGGCCAAGCTCCCCTGCGCCAAACCCATGCCGCTACCCTAAACCACCACGTAGCCACCGGGGGAAAACCCTTGGCCCGCTTGAGTTTTGCCAGTATTCTTCTCGTAGCGAAAAGCCTGGTTCACCTGGTACGAGAAGCAGGCCGAGGGGGAGGGGGATCCCACCAATGAACCGCGCCGTTCATCCTTTAGCGCTGCTTGCCGTCTTAGCGCTGACGTTCACGAGTATTGGCAGCACCCCGGTGCTCGCCGACGACGACGCGCCCGCGTCCAGCGCCACTCCGGTCGCTAGCGCGGCCGCCGAAACGCCGGCTTCGGGGCCGGAAAGCGCCGCTGAGGGGGCTGAACCCTCAACCTCTGCGAGCACTTCGGCATCCGCCCAGCCGGAAGTCTCAGTGCCAGCCGAAGTGCCAGCCGCTTCGCCGCTCGCGGAAAGCCCGGAGCCAGCCGCCTCCGCCCAGACCGAGCCAGTCTCGCCGTCTTCCGCCGGCGCGGCCGCCGAACCCGCGGCCGCCGAACCCGCGGCCGCCGAATCCGCTCCCTCCGAGACCGCCGCCTCGGCTTCCGCTACGCAATCGCCGCCCACCACCGCCAAAGCCGCCCCCCGGCTCGCCGACCCGCCGCTGGACGCCTCCAACGGCGTGCTCAACATCCAGCTCATCCAAGCCAGCGCCGACGCGAACGGCGACCGCACCGCGCCGATCGGCACCACCTTCCAATACCGCGTCTCCGTCTCCTGCGCGGTCACCGACGGCCCCTGCCTCGACGACGGCGTGGTCACCATCGACTTGAGCGCTTGGAAGGGCTACACCATCTCCAAACCGGTGGCCGGCGGCCTGGTGCTCTCATCTGATTGGAACGCCACCACCGGCATCCTCACCACCCGCCTGGTCGACATCGGCCTGGAGGGCGCTTCGGGCACCTTCGACTTCACCATCGTCACCCCGAAGCTAGGCTCCTTCATCACCGCCTGGACCACTGGGCAAATCACCGCCACGCTCAGCGGTAACGAGGCCGAGCCCGTCACCTCCGAAGACGTGTCTTCGACTATCTACGCGAGCATTCCCACCCACGGCATCATCAAGAAGCTCGCGTCCCAGTCTCCCCGCGAGGCCAGCACCGTGCGCTACGAGATCGACGTCTCACATTCGCCTGGCACCGGCATCTGGCTGCCGGATTCGCGCACCGTCACCGACGTGGTTCCCGACGGCATGACGTACGTCTCCTGCGAAGTGAGCCTGTCGTCAGGTGCCGGTTACACCGTCAATCCCGACGGCTCGGTATCTTCGAGCAACAAGAGCCCTTGGCTGTCCTGCTCCTACGACGAGGCCACCCGAACTGTCACCTGGTATGCGCGCGATGACTTTTGGTTGGAAAGCACCAGCACCGTGGCCGTGGGGTGGGTCACCTTCAGCGTGGACGACGACGCGCAGGACGGGGACGTTTTCACCAACACCGCTCCCCACACCGCCGTCCACCCTGACGGATCCGTCGAAGTCGACCAAGCCTCGGTTTCCACGACCATGGTGCTGCCCGAGGTGAACAACACCACCAAGACCACCGCCCTGGGCCAAGTGGTCACCGGCGGCGACGTCACCTGGTCGATCACCACC
>JAISTI010000183.1 GCA_031272685.1 Propionibacteriaceae bacterium
TGCTGGAGCACGGCCTGCGCGCCATCGAAGACGTCAAGCTCGGCGCGGCCTCCCCGGCGGTGGAAAAGGTCGTCGAGGCCACCACCCTGCTCTCCGGAATCGGCTGGGAATCCGGCGGCCTGGCCACCGCGCACGCCATGGGCAACGGGCTGCCGATGCTGCCCGAGACGCACCACTACTTCCACGGGGAGAAAGTGGCTTTCGGCCTGCTCACCCAGCTGTGCCTGGACGACGACATCGCGCCCGAAGACGTTGACGAGGTCGCCATCTTCCTCACCGAGGCCGGCCTGCCGACCACCTTCGCCGACATCAACATCGAAGGTTTGGGCGTGGAGCGCATGAAGGAGTTCGCCGCCGCCGTCGCCGGCGAGGGCTCGTTCGTGCACAACCACCCGTTCGCCGTCACCGCGGCCGACCTGTACGACGCGATGCTCTCGGCGGACGCCAAGGGCCGCGAGTTCAAGGGCTGAGCGCACCCGCTAGGCCAGCAGTCCGCCCGGCCCGAGCAGCCCGGCGATCGCCAAGATCAGCGGCGCGGAGCACAGCGTCGTCAGCGAGATCGCATCCCGGGCGACGGTGGTGGACTGCTGGTAGCGGGTGGCGTAATTGAAGACGTTTTGCGCTGTCGGCAGCGCCGCCAGCGTGGTGACGGCGTACAAGCCCACCTGATCCAGGCCGAAGGCGAAGCGCCCCAGCGCGTAGGCCAGCATCGGCATGGCCAGCAGCTTCAGCGCCGAGGCCAGCAGCGCTTCGGCGCGGTGCGGGCCGGCTTGCAGCAGCACCCGCCCGCGCAGCGACATCCCGAAGGCGATGAGCACGACGGGGATGGCCGCCTGCCCGATCAGGTCGGTCGCCTCCAGCAGCAGCGGCGGCGGCGTCCACGGCAGCAGCGAGACCAACACCCCTCCCAGCGAGCCGATGACGATGGGGCTGAACACCGCGTGCAGCACCACCTTCCACAAAGGCCGCTCGCGCTTGCCGGAGGCGGTGTCGAGGATGGCCAGCGCCACCGGGGCGAACAGGGCCGTCTGGAACAGGATGATGGGCGCGGCGAAGGTGGCGTCGCCCAGCAGGTGCAGCGCCACCGGCAGGCCGATATGGCCGGCGTTCGCATACCCTGCGGAGAGCGCGCCCACCGTCACCTCCGCGCGGCCGCGCCGCCACACCAGCCCGGCCACCAGCGCGTAGAGGGCGAAGGAGATTAGCGCCACCGTGAAGGAATCCAGCGCGGCGGGGGAGAGCAGCACCCACAGGTCGGCTCTGGCCATCAAGGTGAAAAGCATGAACGGGATAAGCACATAGAACACCAACAGGTTGAGCTGGCGGCCGGTGCCGGGAGCGAGGATTTTCAGCCGGGCGACGAGGTAGCCGACGAGGATGGGCAGGCCGATGACGGCAAACCCGCCCAGCGCCTCCAGCATCGCCACTCCTTTGCTCGCGGGTGAGCCTATCGCGGCTCAAACGGCGGTGACGTCTACCTCCACATGCAGTTGCGAGGTGGAACTCTCGGTGAGGACGACCCCGCGCAGCGGGGAGACATCGCCGAAATCACGGCCCCAGGCCAGCGTGATGTAGCGCGAGTCGGCGAACTGCTCGTTGGTCGGGTCGAGATCCACCCACCCGGCGGGCGTCCAGACCGACGCCCAGGCGTGGGTGGCGTCCGCGCCGCGCAACTTCGCCCGTCCGGGCGGCGGGCTGGTTTCGATGTAGCCGGAGACGTAGCGCGACGGCAGCCCCAGCGCCCGCAGGCAGCCGACGGCCAGGTGCGCGAAATCTTGGCAGACGCCCGCCGCGGCGGACAGCACCTCGTCGAGGGTGGTGCCCACCCCGGTCACCCCCCGGCGGTACGCAAAAGTCTGCTTGATTCGCGCAAGCAGCGTGGAAAGCGCCTGCGGCAAGGGGGTTTGCTCATCCATGGCGCTGGCGGCGAAGGCCCGGAGCCCACCGGTCAGCGCAATCTGCGGCGACGGCAGGGTGAACTCGGCGAACTCCACCGGATTCAGCGCGGGGATGGCCAGCCGGGCGACTTCCGCGATTGGGATGTGCGGCAGTTCCGCGGTGGTTTCGCTGGTTTCCACCTCGCACTCGGAAAGGATGGCCACCTGGGTTCCGCCGGCCTCCAGCTCGATGGAGGTGGAATTGTTGCCAAAGCAGTCGCGGTGGGTGGCCAGGTGCTGGATTTCCGGGGTGGCCGAGATGGACGACGAACACACCTGCTGCCCGGCGGTCTCCCGTGGGATCAGGTAGGCGCGGTTGAAGCAGGCTTCCACTTCGTCGTCGTAGCGGTACTGAGTCAAATGCCGGACGTGGTATCTCATCTGGCCTCCGTGACCTGCCGGGCGGACTGGCGCGAGAAGTGCCGCTCGCCGATTGCCCGCTCGATGTCGCCCAAATCGGCAAGCCGGCTGTCGAGCCACCCGTCCAACTCCGCCGACGCGCCGCGGGCGGTGTCAAGCGTCCGCGCCCGCCCGGCCAGCTCGGCGTCGGCGGCCAGATCGAGGTCTTCGGCCAGCTCCCGCAGTTGGAAGGCCAGCGAGCGCGGGTTGCTCGGGTCTTCGAGCAGCAGCGCCAGCTCGGAGACCGCCGCCAGCGGCGATCCCAGCCCGGCGATAACCCGGCGGCGGTGGGTGATGATGGATTCGCACACCTGCAGCACCCGCTCGGCGGTGAACTCCGCCACCGCGTCCCCGTGGGCTGCGGCGGCGGAATGGGTGTGGCGCAGCAGGGTGAGGGTGTGCCGGGCTCGTTCCAGCCGGGCCCCGGCGTCGAGGAACGCCCAAGACGAATCGCGCACCATGCTTTCGGCCATAATCCCCGACCAGGCCAGCAGCGATTCCAACAGCGCCTCCATCAGCGCCGCCAGCTCGGTGTCCGGGCCGGCGGTGGCCAGGTGGCGCTGCATCCGGCCGAAGATGCTCCAGGCGTCGGAACTCATCAGGTCGCGCACCTGCTGGGAGTTGGCCAGCAGCCGGGTGATGTCGTAGCGCATCGAACCGGCCCCGGCGTCGAGGGCGGCCCGGTGCAGGTAGGCGGTGACCGCGGCGGGATCGGGGCCGGGGCTCGGATAGCCGGTGAGCGCGGCCAGCGCGCCCAGCAGCACCAGCATTCCCCCATGCCCCGCCGTGCCGGGATGGGCGCCGTGGTCGGAGGCGACGTCGTCGGCGACGCGGATGAGCCGGGCTTTGGCTTGGGCGCGCTCGGCGAAGCGGCCGATGGCCATCAGAGTGCCGGCCACCCTTGGGGTGATCGGGGTGACGGGGCCGGCCGCGCTCAGCTGCAGCGGGCGTGGAGCGGATGGCAGCACCTCGGCCTCGGCCTCGGCGGGGTCGGGCAGCACCCAGACGTCTTTGGAGAGCATGCTCATGCGGGTCACCTGGCGGTCGGCGCTGCGCTCGGCCACGCAGCCCAGGCCGCCGGGCAGGAAATGCCACCCGTCGGCGGTGGCCACCCCGAAAACCCGCAGCAGGAAACGCCGCGGTTCCAGCCCCTCGGCGGTGACGACCGGCACGCTGGACAGCGCCAGCGGTCCGGCGGCCGACGGCAGCAGCAGCTCCTCGCCGAGCAGCTCGCGGCTGAGGGCGGGAAGCAAGGCCGGCAGATCCGGGCTGTCGAGGATGCCGGCGCCAATGGGGTTTGCCACAGTGACGGCGCCAGTGCGCTCCGCCTCCGCCAGGCCCGGCACGCCGATTTCGGAGTCGTCGGGGAACTCCAGCGGGTCGGCCAGCCCGTCCGCCACTCGGCGCAAAACCACCTCCACCGGCTCCAGCCGCCCTTCGCCGCGCAGCCAGACCCGGCCGCGCTTGGTGACGAGGTCGTCGGCCTCGGCGAGCGCGAAACCGAGCAGGGTGGCCAGGAAACCTTGGTCGAAGGCGCTGTCGGAGTGGGTACCGGGGGTGAGGATGACCACCCGCGGGGTTTCCCCCGCCCCGGAGTCGAGCAGCGCGGCGGCGCTGGTGTGGAAAAAGCCGCGCAGGCGGCGCAGGTCGGTTTGGCGGTGCAGCCCGGCGAGCACCTGGGAGACCACCCGGCGGTTGGCCATGGCGTAGCCCATGCCGGCCGGGGTCTCGCAGCGGTTGGCGTGCACCCGCCAGTTGCCGGCTTCGTCCCGGCCGAGGTCGAAGGCGGCCAGCAGCAGCTTGCGCGGCCGCTCGACGAAGCGGCGGAAAGCCGGGTTGCCCAAAACCAACTCCGGCGGAATCGCGCCGGAGGCGAGCAGCGCCCGCTCGCCGTACAGGTCGTCGAAAACCGCCTGCAGCAGCCGGGCGCGCTGGGCCAAGCCGTGTTGCAGCGCCCGCCAGTCGCCGATCACCACCGGCAGGGGGTCGAGCCGCCAAGGCCGCTCCTGGTGGCGGTCGGCCGCCCCGAAGACGATGCCGTCGTCGGCCACCAGGTTCCGGGTTTCGGCCACCGCCATGCGCAAGTCCGCGAGTGTCGCCCCGGCCAGGTATTCGCCCACCTTGGCCATGGCCGGCGCCGCGAGCAGCTCGTCGAAGGGCGCGAGGTCGGGATGCGCGGCATAGGCTTCCGCCAGCCAACTGGGGCTGTCCAGCGCGAGCGACATGCCCCCACCCTACCGAAGCCCTGCCCGTGCCCAGGGCAATTGGCGTTGCGGGTGGCCCGGCGCTGTGGAGCGGGTAGGCTTGCTCAGGTGAGCGACACCCCAGAACCCTTTGCCGAACTAGGCCTGACTTTCGACGATGTGCTCTTGCAGCCCCGGCCCAGCGACGTCATCCCGTCCGAGGTGGACACCTCCACCCAGGTCTCGCGCCGCATCACGCTGAAGACGCCGCTGCTGAGCGCCGCCATGGACACCGTCACCGAGTCGCGGATGGCGATCGCGATGGCCCGCGAGGGCGGGCTGGGCATCCTGCACCGCAACATGCCCGCCGAAGCGCAGGCGAAGATGGTAGACCAGGTGAAACGCTCCGAGGCCGGGATGGTCGACCAGCCGATCACCGTCGGCCCCGAAGACACCATTGGCGAAGTGGACGAGCTGTGCGGCGAATACCGCATCTCCGGCGCGCCGGTGGTGGACGCCGAAGGCCACCTGCTCGGCATCGTCACCAACCGCGACATGCGCTTCGAAGACGACCCGTCCAAGCTGGTGCGCGAGGTGATGACCCCGATGCCGCTGGTGACGGGCTACCCCGGCATTCCGGCCGACGACGCGCTCAAGCTGCTGGCCCGGCACAAAATCGAGAAGCTGCCCCTCGTCGACGAGGCCGGCAAGCTCACCGGGCTGATCACCCTCAAAGACTTCGTGAAAACCGACAAATACCCGCTGGCCAGCAAAGACGAGCAGGGCCGGCTGCGGGTGGGCGCCGCCATCGGCTTTTTCGGCGACGCCTGGGAACGGGCGATGGGCCTGGTGGAGGCCGGGGTGGACGCGCTGGTGGTGGACACCGCGCACGGCCACACCCAAGGCGTGCTGGACATGGTGCGGCGGCTGAAAGCCGAGCCGCTGGCCGCGCAGGTAGACATCATCGGCGGCAACATCGCCACCTTCGAAGGCGCGAAAGCCCTGGTGGACGCCGGGGTGGACGGCGTGAAGGTGGGCATCGGGCCCGGCTCTATCTGCACCACCCGCGTGGTCGCCGGCGTTGGAGTGCCGCAGGTGAGCGCCATCTGGAACGCCGCGAAAGCCTGCAAGCCGGCCGGGGTGCCGATCATCGGCGACGGCGGGCTGCAGTATTCCGGCGACATCGCCAAAGCCCTGGTGGCCGGGGCCAACACCGTGATGCTCGGCTCGCTGCTGGCCGGCTGCGAGGAAAGCCCCGGCGAGCTGGTCTTCATCAACGGCAAGCAGTTCAAGCTGTACCGGGGCATGGGCTCGCTGGGGGCGATGGCCGCCCGCGGCCGCAAAGCCTCCTATTCCAAAGACCGCTATTTCCAAGGCGATGTCGCCCACGACGACAAACTCATCCCGGAAGGCGTCGAAGGGCAGGTGGCCTACCGCGGCCCGCTCTCGGCGGTGGCCTACCAGCTCGTCGGCGGGCTGCGGCAATCGATGTTCTATTCCGGCGCCCGTACAATCACCGAGCTGCAGGAGCGCGGCCGTTTCGTGCGCATCACCTCCGCCGGGCTGAAGGAATCCCACCCCCACGACATCCAAATGACCATCGAGGCGCCGAACTATTCGCCGCACGGCGAGCACGGCTAGGGAGCAACCATGATCGAAATCGGCCGGGGCAAGCGCGCGCTACCCGTCTACAGCTTCGACAATATCGCCATCGTGCCGAGCCGGCGCACCCGGGGAATCGAAGAGGTGAACCTCGCCTGGCGCATTGACGCCCTCACTTTCGACTACCCGATAATCGCCGCGCCGATGGATTCGATAATGAGCCCGCAGACGGCCATCGCCGTCGGCAAGCTGGGCGGCCTGGGCGTGCTAAACCTGGAGGGGCTCTGGACGCGCTACCCCGACCCGGAGCCGGTGCTATCCGAACTGGCCGGCATCACCGACCAGGTGGCCGCCACCAAATACATGCAGCGGGTGTACGCCGAGCCGGTGAAGGCGGCGCTGATCGAGCAAAGGCTGGACGAGATCCGCCAATCCGGGGTGCCGGTGGCCGGCTCGCTCTCCCCGGCGAACTGCGTCGAGTTCGGGCAGGTGGTGGAAAAGGCCGGGGTGGATTTCTTCGTCATCCGTGGCTCGATGGTCTCCGCCGAGCACGTCTCCACGGTCGCCGAGCCGCTGAACCTCAAAGAGTTCATCTACAACCTGGACGTGCCGGTACTGGTGGGCGGCTGCGCCAGCTATCTGAGCGCCTTGCACCTGATGCGCACCGGCGCCGCCGGGGTGCTCGTCGGCTTTGGCGGCGGATCCACCGCGCGGGCGGTGGGGGTGCTCGGCATCGAGGTGCCGATGGCCTCTGCGCTGGCCGACGTCACCGACGCCCGGCGCGAATACCTCGACGAATCCGGCGGCCGCTATGTGCAGGTAATCGCCGACGGCGGGCTGGAGACCTCCGGCGACATCGCCAAAGCGATCGCCATTGGGGCGGACGCAGTGATGGTCGGCACCCCGCTGGCCCGCGCCTTCGAAGCCCCCGGGCGGGGCTGGCACTGGGGCGCGGAAGCCTGGAACCCCACCCTGCCGCGCGGGGAGCGGGTGCATTTCGAGCAGATCGGCTCTTTGGAAGAAGTCTTGCTCGGCCCGTCCGCCACCCCCGACGGCACCATGAACCTGGTAGGGGCGCTGCGCAAAGCGCTGGCCGCCACCGGCTATAGCGACATCAAAGAATTCCAGCGGGTAGACGTCGTGGTGCGCCAGTAGCGCCCAGTACTCAGCCCGCGCCGTCCGCGTCCTCAGCCGCGGCGAAAATTCCGGTTTCCGGGTACTCAGCCCCGCGCAAATTCTTACCCGACTTCGCCGCCGGGATACTCAGTTTTGGGGGTGTCGGCGATAGCCCATGGCTTACTTGTAATACGCACGCGACAAGCAATTACGGAGAGAGCCATGGCGAAAATCCAGTTCGGTGGGCCCACAGGGTCCCGCTGGTTGCCGCCCACCCTGGGCGCCCTCGCCGCGACCCTCGTGCTCCCATTCTTGGCCGTCCCCGCTTTCGCCGACGATTCCGAGAACACCTGGAATTCCACCGCTGCCGGAAACTCCGTTTATTGGGTGGACCGCGACAGCGGCGACGTCACCGGCCTGCCCGCCGACATGGAGCCGGAAGTGCCCGAGGTGGACGGCTATTACACCACCGACTGCACCGGATCCGATGGCGACGGCTGGCAAGTGCCCGACTACCATCCGGTGCTGCGCGGTGGCCTGCCGCTGGCCGAATACCGCCTGAGCATCGGCATCGCCAATAGCTGGTACGAGGTCGTCGCCGTCCATCCCGGCGACTGCGCCCCGAACTGGGTGATCAACTACCCGCTGCGCCTGCGCGGCGTCTACCAATACCCAATTGCGTACGACGCCTCCAACCCGGCGGTGTCCGGCCTGCCCGCGGACGCCGTGGAGTTCATCACCTATGAGACCGCTTGGACGGCCGCCGATTACACCATCCCGTCCAACACGCCCGCCAACTCCTCCGGCGCGGCCTTCGCCAATTGGAATGTGTACCAGGGGGACACGTTCTACGGCACCGCCGAGCCCGGCGACGCGCTGCCGTTCAGCGCGGTTTTCGCGGCCGGGCAGGGATGGAAACTGGCGCCGGTCTTCGCCGGCGACCCCGATCCGGGCACGGGCGGCGATGACAATGGCGGCGACAACCCCGGCGATAACGGCGACAACGGCGACAACGGCGACGACGACGACCCGAGCGGCGACGGCACCGGCGACGGCACCGGCGACTCCGGCCACGTCGACGGCGATGACGACGACAGCGGCGACGAGAGCGACAACCCCGGCGGCAGCGACGCCGCCCTGCGGCTGAAGAAATACGCCGTGGTGAAAGTTCCGGGCGCCACCTGCGACTGGCCGCCCACCAGCATGTACGACCTGCTGGACAAAGACCGCAGCGAGTACGGCAACTCGCAGAAAATCACCTTCGACCCGGCCTGCGTGAAAGAAATCCCGAAAGGCTCGGTCATCGAAGACGGCACCGAGATCACCTGGGTGTACCGCGTCTACAACGACGGCGACGAAGACTTCTTCCCCGAAGGCGACCCGCAGATCACCATCCACGACGACCACGAGGGCACCTGCGTCATCGAAACCTACCCGGACCAGATGCCCGGCCACACCTGGGATCTGTGCGGCATCACCGGCCAGCCGAATATGTCCCCGTTGGGCGTCGAGGCGGTCTTCCCGCCGCCCTCGCGCTACTACGACGGCACCACCGACGCCGACCTGCCCAACCTGCGGCTGGTGGGCGCCCAAGAAGGCGACGACGTCACCCTGGACACCGCAAACACGGTCTGCAAATACGACCACAAGGACGCCTCCACCTCGCGCATCGTCACCTGCCGCAACTTCTCGCTCAGTGGCGCGGACGCGGACAAATACCGGCTCCCGGACGGCTACAAGGTCACGGTCCACAACGCCTCGATCATCCCCAAGCCGGTGGAATACCACCTTGACATCGTGAAATACGACGACGGGCGTGACTGGCTCACCCCCAGCACCTATGACGCCGAATTCAATGGAACCTGGGACGGCCTGGTGGGCCAAGAGACGCTGAACGCCACCCCGGAGGGCACCTTCACCTTCGACAACCTGGTGCTCGGCCCCGGCCACAGCGTCACCGGCGGCGCGGTCAACCTCGCCGACGGCACCGGCAAGCTGTCCAACTACGACGTCACGATCACCCGCTCGGGCGAACTGCGCTACTCGTCGATCATCGAGCTGACGGTGAACGCCACCTCCAGCAACCAGGCAATCACCCTGAACCGCTATTTCAACACCGACAACGTCATCGTGCAGTGGAACGACACCGCCGTCGAGGGCTCCAACGACGAGACCCCGCTG
>JAISTI010000204.1 GCA_031272685.1 Propionibacteriaceae bacterium
CGGTGGCCCCTCGTAGAACGTCCACTCGGGTTTGCCGGCGCTCGCTTCCAGCGTCTTGGCGAAAATGCCGCGCTCAGCCCAAAACCGCAGGATCTCATGCTCCATCGCGGGCAGGTCGAGCAGGGCCGGCACCGGGTTGTACATCTTCATTTCGCTTCCTTCGTAAACCAATCGCCGATTCTATCGCGTCAGCCATCCCATTCCCTCATCGGCCTAACGGGAAAACAAGTCATCGCACAAGGCGTTCCGCGAGGTAGGCTACGGCCATGTTGGAGAGCAACGTGAGGGACGTGGCGCTCGTCTTCGAAGGCGGCGGCATGCGCGCCGCGTACTCGTCGGGAGTGGTGGCGACGCTGGTGCAGCAGGGCATCTTCTTCGATTTCGTGGGCGGGATTTCCGCCGGCTCCAGCTGCACGGCCAACTATCTGGCCCGCGATCCGGCCCGGGCGAAGAAATCGTTCGTGGACATCGTCGCCGACCCGCAATTCGCGAATGTGCGCGACTGGTTCGGCGGACGCGGCTATTTCAACGCCCCGTACATCTACGAGCGCACCGGCGGGCCGGGCCAGAGCCTGCCTTTTGATTTCGCGACTTTCACCGCGAACCCGGCCACCCGGCGCATCGGCGCGTTCGAGTGCGACACCGGCCGGGGGCTGTACTTCGGGGAGCGGGATTTGGACACGCTGCCGAAGCTGATGCGGCGGGTGCGGGCGTCCTCCACGCTGCCCATCGTGATGCCGCCGGTGCTAATCGACGGGAAGACGTATGTGGACGGCGCGCTCGGCCCGACCGGCGGTTTCGCCATCGACGCCGCCCGGGAAGCCGGGTATTCGCGCTTCTTCGTGGTGCTCACCCAAGAGCGCTCCTACAAGAAGCAGCCCAGCAAGACGCCCTGGCTCTTCGACATCTGGTTCCGCAAATTCCCGGCGGTGGCGGAATCGCTCAACGACCGCTGGCGGCGCTACAACGCCACCCGGGAAGAGCTTTTCGACCTCGAAGCCTCCGGCGACGCCTACCTGTTCGTCCCCGAGCGGATGACCGTCGGAAACTCCACCACCGACATCGCCGAGCTGCAAGCCACCTACGATGCCGGCTACGCGCAGGCGCAGCGCGAAATCCCGAAATGGCGGGAGTTCTTGGGTCTTTGAGCCGGCATCCGCCGCTTCCCTGCGCAGCCCGGGGGCAAGAGTTGGCAGATTCTGGGCGAGTGTGCCCGAGATTCCCCAAAGCGCGTGGACGGCGGTAGGGTTTCGAGCGTGGCAGAAGTGCGCAGGGCGGGCACCGCAGACGTCGAGGCGATGGCCAATTTTCTCGACCAAGGCTGGAAGACGCACTACCGGGACATCCTGGATCCGGATTTCCTCGATTCCCTAGAGGTGGAGCAGCGGTTCGCCGCTATGCAGGACAATTTCGCCAGCGGCTCTTCCCGGGCGTTCATGCTGGTGGACGAGAGCGGCCTGATCGGCGTGTGCGTCTTTGGCGATTCCGAGCTGGATTTGTTCCCCGGCGACGGGGCGATCCAAGCCCTCTATCTGCTGGATGGCCTGCTCGGCAAGGGTTTGGGCAGCCAGCTGCTGGAGCTGGCCGAGGCGGAGCTGATGAACGAGGGGCGCACCCATATCTGCCTGCTGGTTTTCGCTGAGAATCACCGGGCCGTGAATTTCTACAAATACCACGGCTACGAGCAGGTGACGGGCGATCTGTCCACCGCCGGCTTGCCGGATTCGCCATCGGCCGCGGCCGCGGATGCCTCACCGGACGCGGCTCAGTGCTGCGGGCAGCCGGGCAGCCACTCGACTCGGCGCGGGCGGCGGTTCCCGTATTACGCGATGCGCAAAGAAATCGCGCCGGTGGCGCACTGGGCCGAATAGCGCGCCTCAGCCCCACGCCCAGCTCCCAACTACGCCGCTACCGCCGGCCCACACCTCCGCCACCACCCCTGGCCCACACCTCCGCCACCACCGTCGGCCCGCAGCTCGGCCGCCACCGTCGGCCCACACCTCCGCCACCACCCCTGGCCCACACCTCCGCCACCACCGTCGGCCCATAGCTGAGCCGCTACCGACGCGGGGCGGCCTTTGCCTTTCAGCCGAGCACTTGGCGCCCGGCGAAGGCTCGGCCGAGGGTGATTTCGTCGGCGTATTCGAGATCGCCGCCGACCGGCAGGCCAGAGGCCAGACGGCTCACCGTCAGGCCCATGGGCAGCAGCAGCCGGGAGAGATAGGTGGCGGTGGCCTCGCCTTCGAGGTTGGGATCGGTGGCGAGGATGACTTCGGAGACGGAGCCGTCGGCGAGTCGGCCCAGCAGCTCGCGGATGCGCAAATCTTCGGGCCCGACGCCGTCGATTGGGCTTATCGCCCCTTGTAAAACGTGGTATACCCCGCGATACTCGCGGGTGCGCTCGATAGCGGCGACGTCTTTGGTTTCTTCCACCACGCAGATCATGGCGTGCTCGCGCCGGGGATCGGAGCAGATGCGGCAGGTTTCTTCGGCGGAGATCTGCCAGCATTCTTGGCAGAAGCGCACCTCGCGCACGGCGGTGGTGAGGGCGTTGGCCAGCCGCTCGACGTCTTCACGGTTGGAATGCAGGATGTGGAAGGCGATGCGCTGCGCCGAGCGCGGCCCGACGCCGGGCAGCCGGCCCAGCTCGTCTATCAAATCTTGGATGGGGCCTTCGAACACGCTATTCCCCGATCAGCTCGCCGCCGAGCTCTCGGGCGATGAGCTCTTCGGGATCGATGTCGGCGGTGGAATCGAGGGTGACGTCGTCGCGGCTGGGAGCGGCCACCGCCTCGGGGGCGGGCACGGCCGGAATGCCCGCGTCGGAGAGGATGGCCTCGACGCGCAGCGCCACCCCCAGCACCTGCCGCAGGGCGGCCTCCAGGTTTTTCTGATGTTCGGAATCGGCCACGAACCGCTCCCGCGCACCGGGCTTCACCCCCAGCGTGACGGTGCTCTCTTGGATGCCGAGGACTTGGGCGTTTTGGCTGAGGATCATCCAGGTGACCCGCCGCATCTCTTTCACGGATTCCAGCACCTGCGGCCAAGCCCGCCGCAGGTCGGCGACAGAAGGCGCGCCCTTGGCGGCCGGCTTGGGCGCTTCCGCAGCGGCCGACTTG
>JAISTI010000231.1 GCA_031272685.1 Propionibacteriaceae bacterium
TACAAGGGCTTCAAGGACGGGCGGGCCTACTACCTGAACGTCGCGCTCACCTCCACGGCGTCCGAGCTGGAGGACAACTCCACCGTGGCCAATGCCACCTGGGTGCGCTCCGGGCAGGCCACGGTCGGCTCGGCCTACTGGTCGGGCACCGCCGACACCGACTATTACGGCATCAAGCTCACCAACCCCGGCGCGCTCACCTTGAGCTTGACGTATCCGAACAAGGGCGGCACCGCCACCGCGTACACCGTCGAGGTGACGGACGGCACGACCGCGCTTTTCCGCTACACCTTGACGCAGGCGCAATATGACGGCGCCACCCTGCGCAGCAAGCCGCAATACCTGCCGGCGGGCAATTACTACATCGCGGTGAAGGCCAACAAGGCTAGCAACCCGCTGTGGGGGCTGACGTATACCTTCACCGCGACGGCTACCGCGATGCTAGCCGAGAAAGAACCGAACGACGCCTCCACCACCGCGACCGCCATCAGCAGTGGGGTGCCCATCGCCGGCTCGTCGAACCGCATCACCAGCCCCGACCAGGATTGGTACATCTTCAGCGCGGCCTACACCTCCCCGGCGAATTTCAAGCTGGATTTCTCGGTGTCCGGCGATCCGGGCGACGCGGCTTACGACGTCGACGTCTACTGGCTGAACCCGACCACTTCGTCCTTGGTGCAAATTGGCAGCACCTACAACCTCAAGCTCGCCGACGCCGGGCAATACCGGGCCACCGCGATCAACTTGCAGCAGAACGGCCGGTTCTTCATCCGGGTGCAGGCGGCGAACACGTATAAGACCTGGCAGGCGCCGTACACGCTGACGGCCGCTTTCAGCCAGCTCTACACCACGCTGGAGCCGGATAACGCCGACGACGGTTCTTACACGAACGCGCTGCCGATCGCGCAGGGCGCCACCGTCACCGGCTATCTCAAAGGCACCGGCAATGATGTGGACACCTACCAGGTGGAGGTCGCGAACCCGTCGCGGCTCTACCTGAGCTTCACCTACCCGGCGATGGACGCCAGCAAGGACGTCTACCGGCTGAAGGTGTACTCGGTGGAGAGCGGCACGCAAGTCGACCGCTACTACTGGGTGCTGCGCGGCGACAAAGCCGACGGCTCGTGGCTGAACAACGTCTACATGTACGTGCCGGCGGGGACGTACTACATCGAGATTTCCGGGCTAACCACTTGGCCCAGCGGCAATCAGCCCTACTATCTGCAAGTGGGCACCGGGGCGCAGAACGTGGAATTCGAACCGAACGCGACCAGCGCGACCGCCACGTTCATCCAGCTCGGCGAAGTGCTCACCGGCTCGCTGCTGAACGCGACGAAGTCTGGAGACCAATACGTCGATGACGACTGGTTCGCCTTCCAGATCACCGAAACCGATATCTACACCATCAACCTCGCGCACGCGAACCTGGGCGTGGACGCCAACTTCGCGGTGATGAACCTCTCCGGCGCGGACACCGACACGAAGGTGAGCAAGGCCAACGAGGCGAACTCCACCATTCAGCGCACGCTGAAGCCGGGCAAGTACTTCCTGAAGATCGAGGGCAACGACTCGCTGCCGTCTTGGGGCCAGTACTACCAGCTGGTCGTCGGAAAGGTTATGGTGGCCGGCACCGTCGCCATCAGCGGCTCTGCCGTGGTCGGCTCCACGCTCACCGCGATCACCAGCGGGTGGACGCCATCGAACGTTACCCTGTACTACCAGTGGTACCGCAACGGGGTCGCCATTCCGGGGGCGACCGGCCAGACCTACACGCTGACGGCCGCCGACCAAGGCGCCACTATCACGGTGGGCGTCACCGGCGGGCACAACGACTACGCGCCGGCGGCCGGCGCGGCCTCGGCAGGGGTCATCGCGCCAGCTCCGTACCAAGCGCCGGCGGTGTCCATTACCGCGGGCAAGGTGACCATCACCGGCACCCCGGCCATTGGCAAGACCCTGAAGGCCAATACGGGAACCTGGTCGCCCGCCGGAGTGTCGTTCAACTACCAGTGGTATCGCAACGGCAAGGCCATCTCCAAGGCGTACGGCTCCACGTACAAGCTGGTGAAGGCCGACAAATACGCGAAGATCACCGTGGTCGTCACCGGCCTGTACCCCAACGCCTACAACGTCTCGGCGGTCTCGAAGGCGACCGCGAAGATCAAGTACGCGTCCACCACCACGGCCAAGCTCTCCAAGACTTCCATCAAGAAGAGCGCGAAAGGCAAGGTGAGCGTCACGCTGAAGACTTCGCTAACCAAGAAGCCGACCGGCAAGGTGACGGTGACAGCCAAGAAGGGCACCAGCTCTAAGAAGGTGACGTACACCTTCAAGGCGGCCAAGAAGGGCAAGGCGACGATCACGCTGCCGAAGCTGGCCAAGGGCACTTGGAAGGTGACGGTGAAATACGCCGGCACCACCAAGATCTACAAGAGCACGTCCAAGACGCTGAAGCTGAAAGTCAAGTAGCCAGCCGCTACCGGGGCACCCGAGCCTGGCTGGGCTCGGGTGCCGGTAGCATTGGGGCATGAGCCGAGAAGTAGTTATCGTCGGGTCTGGTCCGGCCGGATACACCGCTGCTATCTACACCGCCCGGGCGGGGCTGGCGCCGCTGCTTTTCGAGGGCGCGCTGGGCGCTGGCGGCTCGCTGATGAACACCTCAGAGGTTGAGAACTTCCCTGGCTTTCCCGAAGGGGTGGAAGGCCCGGAGTTGATGCTGCGGATGCGCGCCCAGGCTGAGCGTTTCGGGGCTGAGCTGGTCACCGACGACGTCATCCAGGTGGAGCTGTCCGGCGCCGAGAAAACCCTCATCGACGGATCCGAGGCTGTGCATAGCGCCAAAGCGGTGATCCTCGCCATGGGCTCGGCCTACCGCACCCTCGGCATTCCCGGCGAGGAGGCGCTGACGGGGCGCGGGATTTCGTATTGCGCCACCTGCGACGGTTTCTTTTTCCGCGGCAAAGACATCGCCGTTGTCGGCGGCGGGGACACCGCGCTGGAAGAGGCCACTTTTCTTACCCGTTTTGCGAACTCCGTCACGCTCATCCACCGGCGGGATGAACTGCGCGCGAAACAGATCATGGTGGACCGGGCTCAGGCGAACCCCAAGATTTCTTTCCGCTGGAATTCGGTGGTGACCGGGCTGCGGGGCGAGAACAAGCTGGGTGGCGTGGTGCTCACCGACACCCTAAGCGGTGAGAAGGACGAGTTGGCGGTGGATGGGCTGTTCGTCGCTATCGGTGCCCAGCCGCGTTCCGAGCTGGTGCGCGGGCAGGTGGAGGTGGACGCCGACGGCTATGTGGTGGTGCGGCATCCTGGGTCGCAAACCTCGGTTCCGGGGGTTTTCGCCGCCGGGGATCTGGTGGACCGCACCTATCGGCAGGCGATCACCGCCGCCGCCGCCGGCTGCCGGGCCGCGCAGGACGCCGAGCGGTATTTGGACGACCTCAGCTAGCTTCGACCGCGTCGACGCCATCCACCTGCAACGCGATGTCCGTGGGCAGATCCAGATGCAGTTTCGCCAAACCGATCGGGCCGAGTTCGTGATGCCGCGCCGATGTGCCCATCGTGCCGACCACTTCACCGTTGTGGGTGACGGGTGCGCCAACTTCTGGAAGCCGCACCTGCGAGCCGTCCAGATGCAACAACGCCACCCGGCCTGGGGCATCGCCGAACCCGTCCTCCGCGCCGGGCCGCATTTCGGCAATCCGCAGCGCCGCCACCGCCCACTCGCCCGCCTCGGCCGCGCCAATCTGCCCAGCCGCCAATAGGCGTTGGCGCAGGTAGGGGTCGTCTTCCCTACCGGCATGGTCACCGGGAACCGCGTTCATCCCCTGGAGTCTATTGCCTTCGCGTTCGCGCGCCCTACTGCCATCCCCCAAGCGTGTGCCCACTCAACTCGAATTGGGTTATCATGTACAGGCACAAGCCTCCATAGCTCAGTTGGTTAGAGCAGCGGACTCTTAATCCGCGTGTCCAGGGTTCGAGTCCCTGTGGGGGTACCAAGACGGACGTAAATCCCCTAGCCAGCCATGTATGCCGTTTCCGAACGGCAAGTTGAGACTTGGCCAGGTCGCCGAATTGTCACCGAATCGAAGGCTCCCGGAGCGGAAGTGTCCGGCCCGTCACCCGGTGAGCACCGGTTTTCTGGCCGACCGCTGCAGCGGAAACATGCGGCTGGTGCGCCGCCCGGAAGTCAACCAAGTTGTCGGACCGTTGAGTGATTTGCTGGCAGTAACCTTTGGGCCGTTGCCGGTGCTCGGCGAAGAACTGGCCCAGGTTCCTGGGCTGGCGGCTACCTATATCTACGGTTCGTGGGCCGCACGCTACACCGGGGTTTCCGGAAGCATCCCGGCAGACGTTGATGTCATCGCAATCGGTGACGCCGACCAGGAGGCTTTGGATGAAGCCGCGCTTCGAGCCCAGCATCGGCTACACCGCGAAGTGAACATCAGAACCGTCACAAACACCCATTGGGAGAACCCGCCCGAACGCGACTTTTTCATCAAGTCGATCAAGGCGCAGCCGCTCGTTGAAATCCCTTGCCGCAGTCTTGCAGAATGAAGGTCTGCGGGTAACCAGCGCCGGAGGGCACATCGGCCTGTACGAAGCCGTCCGCGCTCAACCCGACCCGCCCCTGGGCAAATTGCTGCGCCCGTTTCAACGGATGCGCCGTCTGCGGAACTCCCTGGAATACCCAAACTTCGCCGAGGCGGCCGTCACCCCTGAAGTCATCAACTCCGACTCTGCAGCCGCCAGCGCGATCATCGCAATGGCTCAACGCATGCTGGAAGAAATGGCCCCTTTCTGAATAGCCGCAGCCACCTATTTGCCGCTGAAACCAACCCAAGCGAACCCCGGATTCTGCCCGACTGAGCGCAGACCTGCCGGCAAGCGGGAATAGCCGCGACGCCCGCGGAGTGTAGGTAAAGGTCGGAATCTGCATGGGGACAGGGAGAACATGGTCCGGAAGGCTGCTGCCGCGCTTGTCGCGCTTGCCATCGGCATGCTCGGGCAAGCGATCCCCAGCCCAGCCATGGCTGCCGCGTCCGAGCCGCAAGTGCTGGCGCAATCCGATTCCTTGGCGCTGGCCGTTCTGCCCGCCACATCCGATGACGGCCGAGTGCGTTTCGAATTCGCGGCGGTGGACGCATCCTGCCTTGTCATGCCGATATTGGTGGCAGACGGCACCACCGTCTCCCACGCCGGCGTCACTGTAAACTCCGACGCAGGGCCCAAGACCATCGAAGTCGAACCCACCCCCACCATGATCGCTCAGGTGCCGGACGGGATCGATTGTTCCGCCGTCACCCAAGCGGAGCTTTTCGTCGCGCAGACCGGCATCCTGTTCGCCAGCCCGTGGGAGGAAACCCCCCGGACGGCCGAGTCTTTCGCCCCCCGGCTCGCCGACGACAGCCAGGTGTTCGCCTTCGAAATCGAGGTCATTTCGGACAGCGACGCCGAGATGGTTATGCAGGTTCAGCCGAGCGTGCTCGCCGCCGCCGGAGACGGCTACAACCAACTCGCCCCCGTGGACGAGGACACCGGCGAGCCGCGCTGGTATCCGGTGAACCGGACGTCGGGAGCCACCAAGGCCGCCGAAGAACCGGCCGCCGAAGACGCGGCGGAAACCGCGGGCGGTGCGGCTCCAGAGGCCTCCGACGCTCTGGGGGGCGGGGAATCCGCCGATCCCCAGGAAGACGGGCAGGGCACCGCAGCCGCGGCAGCGGCGGAGCCACAGATCCCCGCCCAAAGCCCCGCCCTGCGCTCAGCGGTCGCTCCCACCACGCAGTTCAACCCGCAGACCACGATATTCACCACGGCCGCCGGAGCCCTCGGCGGCTACCTCAGCGCCGGCACGGTGACAAGTTCGGGCGCTACCTGGCCCACGCTCAACGTCAACCGGACTTCGATCGGGCAAGACGCCATGAGCACCGACCCCGAGCATTTCAACGCCTGGACCAGCCTGGGCGAAGCCAGCGTCGGAACCACCGTCAATCCCAACGGATCCGGCGGTACCTTCGCCTACACCTTCGCCAGCTCCGAAGTGCTGCACATTTGGCAGAAAACCCCGGCCACCCCGGCCGAAGCCAGCGCCGCGGGCGTTACCGGGCAAGCCACCTCCGCCACCCACACCGTCGCCTCCGCCACCACGCATGCCGGCGGCTACCTGCGCTACACCATGCCCCCGCGCGACAAGGAAGCCAGCGAGCTGACGGAAAACTGGATGAGCTACCTGTTCGAGTTCAACTGCGAAGTGACAACCGGCACCGCTTCTTCGACCTCCTGCGACGCCATTGCCGCCCAGGATCCAAAGCTGTACGTGCAATACGGCCATGCCGGCAAGTACTACACCGCCGCCCACCCCGAAGGCTTGCAGATGGGACTGCTGGTGACCTTCTCCGATTTCGATTTCGGCTCATTCACCGGCTCCAGCGGCTCGCGCTGGAACAGCAACCACCCCGGCGTGAACGTCTCCAACCTCGCCATGGCGGGCTTCTGGATGGACGGCATCCAATCCATGAACGTCTCCTACCAGTTCTTCTCCATCGGGGCCGACGGCCAGTTCGACAAGCTGCTCAACGTGGTGCCGACCGCGTCCCCCAGCCCGTCGGAAAAAACTTGGCTCACCATCGGCCCGCTGGTAAACCACTCGTCCGGTTCGGCTGCCGGCTCGGCCGCCTATTACACGCTGGCCGAGGCCGTGCAGAAGGTGACGGACGCCAACAACTGGGATTTGCAGACCGTCCCCTCCATCGGTACCAACATCGTCAGCATCCCCTCCGGCCTGAGCGGCCTGGCCGACTACGCCGGCATGTACACCTCATCCACCAGCGAGTCTTCAGTTTCCATCGGGATGACGGGGTTCGAACGGCAGGCGGTCTCGTTCCAGATCGTCGGCACGAAAAACACCTTCCGCTTCAAAGAGGGCAACAACAACTTCGGCAAATACATCGCCACCTCCTACATCCGGCCGGTCAACCCCGGCCAGCCGTCCAAAGCGGTGACGGGGGCAAGCACCCCGGGTGCGGACGAGCTGAACGTGAACGCCGCCGGAAACTCGGCGTCCATGCTGCTCAACGACGGCGTGCAGGTCTACTCCGACACCGCCGCCAGGCAGGGGGCGGCGCCTTCGCGGGTGAGCGCGGAGACGACCACCGCCGTCGCCAGCTATCCCAACGGCGTGCAAATCCGGATGCGGCAGACATACACCGCCAACGGCAACTATGGCTACACCCACCACATCTACTACGAGGTTCTGGTTTCCGGCCAGTGGGTCCAGTTCTTCCACGCCTCGGCTACCAAGACGAACAGCAACCAGACGAACGGGACGAACGCGGTCCAATATGTGACGGAACCTTCCGCCGACCCGGATCTGCAAGTTTTCGTCAACCGCCTAGCCACCTACCAGGTCGCGCAGACAACCTCCGGCTGGTATACCGTCGTCGCTTTCAATTCCTACCGCTACACCGATCCCGGCCCGTATGCGGTTTCGGCAGATGGGGCCAGCACCCAGTATGCGAACGGCACGGCCACCCCCGACACCGTGTCGAAAGCGGACGGGCAGATCACGGTAAACGGCAGTGCTCCCGACAGCGCCTATAGCGCATACATCACCACCGACGCGTACTACTCAGCGCAGGCCACCGGCACCGGCGCAAACGACACCTTTTCGGTGAACCGGCAGGCGAAAGTGTTCTACTTCGACATCACCCAGCCGGTCTACCACCTGCCCAACGACTCGGTGGTCAAACCCGACGCCCTCGTCATCCAGGATGTGCTGCCCCTCGGCCTGCGCTTGAACACCGGATCCATCAACAGCGCCCTGGGTGAGGCCGCGACCACCTTTCCCTGCGCGACCGCCGCCTCCCAGACGGCCTGGACGCTGTGGCAGGGCGGGGTGCAAATGAGCGCCTCCTGCTCGGCGGCCGCGGTCACCACGCAGACCGCGTCCGGCCTCGGCACCCAGGGATACCGCCAAGTCGTCACGGTGACGCTGTCGGCGGCGCAGATTAACGCCCTGGTTTTCGACGGCACCTCGTACACCGTGCGCATCCCGGTGGTCGTCGACACCTATTCGCCGGTGCTGGAGCGCATGACCCGCACCAGCCCCTTCCCGGCTTGGGAGCTGTTCAACCACGCCACCTCGTCCTGGCAGCTTGTGGACAGCGAAACCCCGGCGAACTCGTTCTCCTGGCAAGGATCCACCAACGAGACGAAAAACCAGATCTCTTTCATCGGGGATTTCACCGAGATCGAGTTCACGAACATCCTCGGCGAAGTCACCTGGGACGACCCGACGTCCTCGTCCGGGGCGCAGCTCGAAGCCGCGGACATCAACGAGCTGCGGCAGAAGGCCTTCGAGAACCAGCCCGCCTATGTGGATTTCCTGCTCTATTCCAAAATCGGCAACGGCGCGTTCACCGACACCGGGAACTTCTACCGCCTGGGCAAGCCCGCCACTTCCGCGACGCCCTGGGGGCACGTCTCCGCGGTAAACCTGCCCAAGCAAGACGCGGACGGAAACCTGATCACCTACAAGCTGGTGCTGCAAGCTCCCGCCCACTGGCAGGAAGTCAGCTCCCTGCGACAAGAGGAAGTGTTCGACCCGCCCTCGGACGGCTGGAACAAGCGCTTCGGCTTCACCCTGCGGCCGGTCGTCTCCGTGGGCGGCCACAAGACCTGGATCGACGCCGACCCCGAAAATCCGACGCACCCAGCCACCCTCACCGTCTATCTGACGCTGAATGGCGTCCGCCAGACGTCCATTTCCCTGGTAACCAGCGCGTCGAACAACTGGAATTACTCGTTCACGGCCCTCAGCCGCTACGGCCACATCGACGCCGCGACCGGCGAGCTGACCCAGGACGCCACCCAGCCGTGGGTGGAGTTGGAATACGGCGTCACCGAGCAAAACCTGCCGTTTTTCACGAAACTCGACGATGTGCGCGCCACACCGTACGACACCGGCGACGTGACCCACAACCTCACCAACACCTATAAGACCATCGTCGAATTCACGCCGATCCGCGGGCAGAAAAACTGGGCCGATGAAGACGACTTCGAAGGCAAGCGCCCGGATGTGCTCGGCCTGCGGCTCTACCGCACCAAGGCGGGCCAAAGCCCCCAACTGGTCGCCACCTACTACACGGACGCCGAAGGCGGCGACGGGGCCGGCGGCGTGCCCGCCTGGGGTTTCGATTTCGGGCTGTCCAGCTCCGTCACCACCACCGTCAACGGCGAGCAGGCGCGCACCAACACCATCGAGGCGGCGATCCTCGAAGAAGACGACGCGGCGAACCTCTTCCAGGATTCCATGTTCGACGTCACGGACAATTACCTGGGCTATCCGAGCGGGGCGCGGCGGCTGTTCGCCAAGAACTACCGGATTTCGGCGCTCACCGGCGAGATGGAGAATTACACCTATTCAGTTAGCGAGTTCGCCTTTGACGGCAACGGCCAGGAAGTGGCCACCATCCCCGGCTACGAGCTGGGCCAGACCACGCTGACTCCCGAGCCGTACTTGGACGCGGAGGGCAACTACCACCCGCAGGAAGCGGGGGTTGCCGAGTATTCGTACTTTTTCGCGGTCACGAACCGCATCGTCACGGTGAACGTCACCACCCAGAAGCAGACGCTCAGCCTGCGCGTGGTGCTGGACCAAGACCGCGCCACCCCCGTGGAAGGTGTCGGATTCGAGGTCTACCAATATTCGGTGCTGACCCACTCCTGGGTCTACATCGACCAGGCTTACACCGACGCGGACGGCTATCTGGCCTTCTCCGGCTTGGGCGCCGGCGCCAACGACCCGGCGGCAACCGACACCGGAACCACTGACCCGGCCACCGGGCGCATCGCCCGCGACAACGGCGTGAAATACCGGCTGCGGCAATCTTTCACCCCCACCCGGCTGCAGGAGAGCCGCTACGAGATCGAATTCGAACTGGTGAAGAACATGGCCGTCGCCGGGGCCAGCGTCACCGGCAACCCCTGCGCGGCCAATCCCTGCCCGGCGATCCCCGCCGCCAAATACACGGTGCTCAAGAACGGATCGATGAAGCTGTTCGAGGCCGGAGCGGTGGACGAGCCGATCGGCACGGTGATGGGCCACGCCAACCGGCTGCGCACCATCCAAGGCAACGCCATCGACGTGCTCGGCAACACCGCCGCCACCAACACCGCGGACGCCGACGGCATCACCGCGGCGGTCACCCTGGAACGCGACGGCAACACCGGAAACTCGCACAACCTCGGCTCCACTTTCCTCACCGGGGCCAACTTCGCCCTGCTGGATCCGTACCCGGCCACCGGCTCAAATGTGAACCGGCTGGCCACCCTGAGCAACCTGGTCGAGTACAGCTACTACAACACCGACATCGTGACCACCGCCCAAACGCAAACCATCAGCGCCAGCGACGGCACCTCCAACAACGACCGGGCCGACGCCACCCGCCAAGAGGCCGCCCAAGGCGTGGCCACCGCAGACGGATACAACCACATCGACCGAGTGATCAAGCTGACCATCGCGCTGTCGCGCAAGGGCGTCCCAGTTCCAGCCACCGGCGGCCAGGGCGCTGAATTGCTGCTGCTCGGCGGCTTCGCGGGCTTGGGCTTGGCCGGCGCCCGGGTGTGGCGCGGGAATAAGAAGGTGGCCTCCCGTCGTTTCGCCTAGTAGGAGGGAAATACCTCTCGGGGGGCTGTGGCAACAGTGCCTCGAAGAAGGGAACGGCTTTGGCCAAAGGCAAGAAGCGGTGGCTGGACACGGCCATCACCTGGGCCATCGGGATTGCCTCGATGGCGGCCTTGCTGTACCCGCTCGCGTCGAATCTGTACGTGGTGGTGGAGAACGAGTACCTTTCCCAGCGGTATCGCGAGGAAGTGGCCAAGACCTCCGAAGCCGACCTCGCCCTGACCAAGAGCTATGTTGACGCCTACAACGAAGCCATCCGCTCCGGGGCGGACGCCCAAGCCCTGCACATCGCCGAATTCGAAGGCGGACGGGTGGTCGAACAGCCGGACACCCAGTGGGTGCGGGCGAATCTCAAGCCGGACATCTCGCCGTACGACGAGGAACCAATCATAGGCGTGTTGGAAATCCCCAAGCTCGGCTTGGAAACCCCCATCCGCAAAGGGACTTCGGCGAACACCCTGTCAGATTCCGTCGGCATCGTGGACGGCACGTCAATCCCCTCGGAGAAGCTGGGGGTGCACTCGGTAATCGCCGGCCACCGGGGGATGCCCGGCGCCGTGCTGTTCCGGCACCTCGACCTGCTGGAGCCCGGAGATCAGTTCTTCATCCAGGTGGGGGATCTGCGCCTGGCCTACACGGTGCGCGAACTGCGGGTGCTCAGCCCCGATGAGGCCGCCGACTTCTCTGTCGACGCGGAACACAACTACGCCACGCTGCTCACCTGCACCCCCTACATGGTGAACTCTCACCGGTTGCTGGTGACCGGCGAACTGACCGATGTGGGCAAGCCCGCCCCCGTGAGCCTGCCGTACTGGTTCTGGCCGGCGCTCTGGCTGGCCCTGGCCGTGCTGGCCATCGCCTACATGCTGTGGATGGTGTTCCGGCGCGGGACGGTGCGCTTCTACTCCAAGCCGAGGTGGGATGCCAAACCAGTTCCGAAGACGGAATGGGACGTCTACGCCTACAACCACAAGGCGTTCAACCCGCAGACGGCCACCCGTGATGAGCTGACCCAGACGGCGGCCGGGAAGAACAAGCGGGTGAACAAGGAGGCGCTCACCCCGGATGCCCACGGGCGGGTGAAGCTCGGCAGGCTGCGCCGCGGCCGCTACTACGTGGTGCAGACCGCCGCCGGCCCGGCCCAGCCGCTGGATTTGGCGCCGCACTGCTTCCGGGTGCGGGCGTTCCGGGCGCATCCCTGGCGCCAGCTGCGCGCGGCCCAGCGCGTGTGCCTTGGCAACGAGCCGAAGAAATTGCCCCGGCCGCCGGGAATAAACCGCTAGCCGAAACCGTTTCAACATCTTAGGAGAGAGGGCCATTCGCCCCCATAGAGTCACGCGGATGTGTGAAAAGGAGGGTGTCTTGAACAAGGCAACCAAGGTATTGGCGTGCGTCAGCGCAGTGCTGCTGTTGGCGGTGGGCAACGCGATCACGGGGCAGAGCGCCCATGCTGACGAGAGCGTCAACATCGTCGTCCACAAAATGAAATACAAGTCGCTTTCGGACGATTCCGAAGACAGCCCGGCGTACAACCAGTCGCTGATCACCAACAACGGGGCCGAGAAGAGCCAGCAAGACCTGGAGGCGTTGGGCGCGACACCCGACGAGGCCGCAAAGTTCGAGCTGTACACGGTGCTCGGCAAGATGAAGGACGGGATCTACACCGACCTGGTCGCCCTCATCGAGTGGGGCAACTTCACCGGCCTGCGCAGCGCGCAGCAGGAGTTGGCCGGCGCCAAGCAAAACGCCTCCGGGCAGTTGGTGCTCCCGATCGAAGGGGCGGACTCGCCCATCAAGTCGCCGCTGACCCGGGCTTGGATTCGCTACACGATCGCCGACAACTCCGCCCAGACGGTCAATCTCTCGACCAAGTACTACGCGCAAACCAAAGACCCCACCAAGGCGTTTAACCTGTTCATCGACGCGTTGCTCACCAAGATGAAGGGCGACCTCGACACCAACGCCCTGGTGACCTACTTTGGCGGCAGCGCCGACTTCCCGCTGCTCAGCAGCACCGGCGACCAATCCGGCGTCGAAGGCGCGGTCACCTTCTCCGGGCTCGCCAGCCCCGGGCGCTATTTCATTGTCGAAGACAACAGCTCATGGGACGGCGACGGCGAGGACAACACCTCCCGGAAGGTTTCCACCCCGATGGTGATCGACCTGCCGCTGACCAATCCCGACGGCACCGCCGCCAACGTCTCGAACACCATCCACGTCTATCCGAAGACCGAATACCCCACCGGTGGCGCCTGGTTCGCCAAGGTGACCTCCGACTTCGACGTCGCCGGGGAGGAGTTCTCCGAACCGGAGGCCGCCGAGGGGGCCGGTTTCGCGCTCTACCGGGTCAAGGACGGGGTGCTGGAAAGCAAATGGAACGAGCTGAAGGGTTCCCAGCATGACGCCAGCGAGTTCGACACCGGTTCCAACGCGCAGTACGTGGACATGATCTCCAGCGGGGAAGACGACGGCCTGTGGCGTTCGGACGAGCAGGGCGTCGTGAGTATCGAGGATCAGGTCAAAGGCCGCTATTTCTGGCTGGAGGTGGAGCCGACCCAAGACGAAGATGGGCTCGACTACTCGCTGAACCGCTGGCCGGTCTACTTCACCATCACCGACGCCACCGCGACCGGCCCGACCACGCACGCGGCCGAGGTTTTCTCGGTGTCCACACTGGTCGACTTCAACCACGACAAGGACGCCGACCTGACCGGCGAGGAAACCGCGGATCTGAAGGCGCTGGTCAACTACCAGCAGAACACCATGGACGCCTTGCAGTGGCACTCCGACCGGGAGGTGGACGGCACCTCGTACGCGGGAATCCACACCGAAGGGAATAAGGTGAACGGCTCCATCGACTACACCGGCGAGGACGACCTGCATGTCACGCTGGCGGCGACCTTGAAATCTCCGCAGATGCTGGCCGATGAGCACTACGCCGTCTTCTATGACGTGTTCACCACCCAATGGCTCTCCCAGTATGAAGGCGGTTCCTTCATCCGCGAGGCCTACTACGGTCCGAACAAGAAGACGAACCCGACCACCGATCCCAACTACCACATGCTGGATATCCGCACCCTGATCGGTTCGCTCAATGGCAGCACGTTCACCAAGTACAGCGACGCCGTCGTCGGTGGCGAGCAGACCCACCGCACCAACCAGGTGTACTACTCCACCGGCGTCGCCGGCGCCGAGCCCGCCACCTACACGTACGTCACCGCTATCCACGGCGAAAACCACGAGGGCACCCGCAGCGTCATCAACCCGGTGCTGCGGGTGGAAACCGCCGAGACCGTGTACGTGTTCTCCGGAGTCGCGGACGCAGACGGCGACCCCGTCCAGGACACGGCGCCCGCGCACCAAATGACAAGCGTTGCCGGCAAAGACGTGGAGTGGCTGGGCGGCTTCTGGGACGGCTACCCGGCCCGCGACTGCGACCCGCTCGAAGAGCCGGCCAGTTGCGACGCCATCAACTCCCAGGCCACCGACTCCAATATCACCGGCGCCGCCCACCTGGCCTGGTATGACGATCCCGATGACCAGATGTCCTTTGAGAACGGCACACCCAGAGGCACTCAACTGCAGGCGATTCTGAACGTGCCGTACGTGCTCGAAAAGGTGGCTGAGGCTGAAGGCATCGAAGAAATCGACACGAACGCCACGGAGGTGGCCGCCTCGGCGAAGATCACCGGCCTCAGCGTGGACATTGCGTTCACGTTGAATCCGGAGCTGTTCGAGCGCGGCTTTCAGATCCACCAGTTCGGCCAGTTCGAATGGGGCGGCGGCAACAACGAGGCCACCATCGTGGAAAACCACGTCGCCTACGGCACCGCCGGGGCCAACGTGATCAAGACGGACTCGGAAGGCCGCCCGCTCGGCGGCGCGCAGTTCGTGCTGAAAAACTCTGAAGGCAAATACCTGGTGGCCCGCACCGCCGCCGGGGCGGCGGAAGCCGGACCGGTCTCCAAGGTCTCCGGTGTGTATGGCTGGGTTGGCGAAGAAGATATAGAGCAAGCCACGAAGCTGGTTTCCGCTTTCGACCAAGGTGCCGGCGGGAATATCGACTATGGCGAGCTGTATGAGACGGCTCAGCCCGATGAAGGCCCGGAGTTGCCCGTGGTGGTAGACGGCTCGCGCACCGGCGTCATCACCGTGCGCGGCCTGGAGCTGGGCACCTATGAGCTGGAGGAAATCCGCACGCCCACGAACCGGGAAGGCGGCACCTTCCGCATGCTGGGTTCGGCCGAAGAGCTGAACTTGAGCAACCACGACCTGTTCGGCAGCGCCGAGTCGGTGGCCTCCGACACCGCGGAAAGTGTCAACCACACGGCTTCGGACAAGGTGCTCGTGGGCCATTCGGCCACCGTGAAGCACACCTGGACCGGCGCGGTCGGCCAAGACCTGACCGACAACGACTTGAAGGGCTCGGTGACCTCGGCAAACCCCGACCTGGATATCGCCGGCGCCGGCATGGCCGATGTTTCGCAGACCGGCGTGCAAAACGTGCAGGCGGCTCCGTTCCCGATCACCGGCGGGATTGGGTCGGCTTTGCTGATCTTGTTCGGAGGCTCCGGCTTGTATTACTGGTACAAGCGCCGCCAGAAGGCCCAAGAGGAAACCGCCTGAACGCGGGGCCGGGCTGCGGGAATAGCCCGCAGCCGCCCGTCGTTGGGGTTATAGCGAGAAAGAGGAAGAGATGAACGTGCCCAAACAACTGCTGTCCCTGGTGGCGGCCACGACCGTGCTGTCCGGGATGTGCGCCATTGTGCCCACCGCCGCGCAGGCCGACACCGCTGAGTTGCCGCTGGCCTTGAAGATTGACAAGTTCTCCGCGAAGAACTCCGCCAGCGACGAATCGAGACCGGTGCGTTACCAGACCTACAACGGCTGGTTCGAAAGCACCAGCGCGGACGCGGTGCGGGAAAACGGCATCCGCCTGACCACCGGAGAATACTGGGGCGAAACTCGCGGCGGAGTCTTTTTGACCGATCCTATTCAGGCCGAAGAAGGCTTCTCCACCAGCTTCGAAATCGCCATGGGCGGGGGCACCCGGCCGGTGGCGGACGGCTTTACCTTCGTGGTGGCCAGGGACACCAACACCGTCGGCAATCCCGGCGCGGCGCTCGGATACCAGGGGATCGGCAATTCCATCTGCCTGGAATTCGACACTTACCACAACGGGGATTGGGATGCTGGGCTCGGCGTCCCCCATATCGGGATGGGCGTGAACGGCAACATCCATAACACTCATGTGGACTCAGACGGTGTGGACGTCGGGCACATCGTCCCCGACTACAGCTATGACTACACCCTTTACGGCTGGGTGGAATACAACCCGGAGACCAACATCCTCGAATATCGGATTGCCAAGGACGAGAACGTCCGGCCCGCCGAGGCTGTCTACCGCACCGAGGTGGATCTTTCCGCCTATGTCGGCGACACCTACCACCTTGGTTTCACCGCCTCAACCGGCATGCTCGCCCAAGAGGTGACCGTAAGCCGTTGGTATGCCACCGCCGAGTATGTGGAGGGCGGCCTGCAATTGATCGAAGACTCATTGGTGGACCGCACCGGCCCCACTGTCGATGTGATCAGCCGGGAAGAAGGCAGACTCGTCATCGAGGCTAGCGACGGTGACGGGGTGGGCGTCGACTACATCGAATACAAGCTTGCCAAGGACGACGGCTGGACCGTCTACAACCCCGTTTCCGCTCCGGAGATTGCCGCCGATGCCAAGGTGTGGGCGCGCGCCACCGATCTCATGGGCAACACCGGCGCCGTGGCGAAGAACAAATTCGCGGCCGACACGACCCCCCCGGTCGTCACAGTCGCGCAACTAACCGACGGTGTGCTTACGCTGGAGGCCACCGACGAAGGCACCGGGGTGGACCGGATCGAATACCGCGGCCAGACAACCGGCCAGTGGCTGACTTACGACCCGTCCGCCCGCCCAGAGGGGCTGGAGTTCGCCCAAGGCCGCGCCATCGACAAGTCCGGAAATGTGTCGGGCTTGATGGTGCTGTTGCGCGCGGGCGCTGAACGGCTCACTTTCGATCTGTTGGACATGTACGGCGGCTACTGCGCGGGCTGGGATCCCAACCAGGTGGACACTTACACCAATGGCACCAAGGGCCCTTCGCTGGCCTTGGGATTCAAAGACTGCCCGGTCAGCGTCGAACTCTCGTTGCAGGCCGGCGATCGGGTTGACTTGGTCTTTGCGCGCGGATCCGAGTATGCGGACTCGGTCGGCTTCATCGGATACGCGGACGGCGCCGAGGTTGCCAACTTCGAGTTCGGCTCTCTGAATGAAGTCGCGGACGGCGGCTTGGTGGCCGCCTTCATCGTGCCGCCGGGCGAAGAGCCGGACGAGGAGCTGGCCGATGGTGCTGGTGACGGTGAACCAGTTGACGAAGATCCGGTCGATGAGCAAGTCGATGTGGGGCCTGCCCCTGAAGAACCAGCCGCTGAAGAACCAGCCGCCGACGAGCCTGGCGCCGACGAGCCAGTCGTTGGCGAGCCCGGCGGCGAGCCCGCCGCCGAGCCGGCGCCCGGACAGTCAGCCGACCCGGCTCCGGGATCCCCCTCCAATGCGGAAAATGCGGCCGCGGCCGGGGCAACTGAAAAGCCCGCGCAGACCGAGAAGGGCACAACTAAGAAGGACACCGCCAAGAAGGACACCGCCAAGAAAGCGAAGGCCAAACTGGCCACCGTCAAGCTGAACGTGAACGGCGGCAAGAAGCTGGCATCGTCCAAGACCACCAAGAAGGTTGCCGTCGGCAAGGCGCTCGGAACTCTGCCCACGCCCACGCGCACCCACTACCGGTTTGCCGGCTGGTACACCGCGAAGACGGGCGGAACGCGGGTGACCTCCGCGTCCACCGTGGCCAAATCCGCGACGCTCTACGCCCGCTGGGTGAAAATGAAGAAGTACGCGGTGGTGCGTCCCGGCGCGCTCTATGTGCGCAGCGCCCCCTCCGAGCATCCCGATCTGTCCAAGGTCGTCGGCTCCATTCCCCGGGGCAAGGCCGTCGCCATCAAAGGCACGGTGGATCGTCCCGGCAAAACCCGCGACTGGTACAAGATCACTTTCCGCGGCAAGATCCGCTACATCGACGCCAACTACGTCAAAGTGGTCTGGCGCTGAGCGGCGTTGCCTTCGCCTGCTTCCAATACCTATCCGGATTGGCCGGGCGCATGCCGGCTGGAGTCTGCGAGGCCGCTAGCTTCCTTCCTGGGAGGCAAGGGCGTGTCTTTCCCACGCCCAGGCCAGCAGGCAGGCGGCCACGGTCTCCACGGTGAGCAGGATGATGAGCAGCGGTGTGGGCTTTGGCACGAAGTAGGACAGCAGCGCGTTGGAGCAGCCGTGGAAGATGACGCAGGCCACCACCGAGCTGCTCACCCGGCGGATGAGCATCAGCAGGAAGGACAGCACCAGACCCAGGGACGCGAAGGAGAAGAAATCTGAGCCGGTCGACTGCGGGCTGCCCGGGATCAGGAAGAGCGGCAGATGCCACACCGCCCAAATTGCGCCGACGCCCAGGGTGGCCAGTGGGAGGAGCAGGCGCCGCTCCGCAGCCGGTTGCAGGAAGCCGCGCCAGCCGAGTTCTTCCAGCCCGCCACCGAGCAGCGCGGTGAACACGGCGCTGGCCGGCAGCAGGTACCAAGGCATCTCGGAGTTGATCGCGGAGGTGGCGGCCAGCACCAGGGTGTGGACGGCCAGCACGGCCGCGAGCACGGCGAGGGTGCGTGGCCAGTGTTCCGCCCCGAACGCGTAACGCAGCAGATCGCGGACGCCGCGCAACTCGCCCCAGGCATACTTCAGCCAGACGATCGCGATGGTGGGCCCGAACCCGCCGAGCATGAACAGCGCCCATCCTGGAACGGAGGCGAACACAATCGCGCCAGTGCCCACTAGCAGATACAGCAGACCCCAACTGCCCCACGAAATCCCGAACGTGAGCCCGAGGAACCAAAGGACGCGGCCCAGGGGCTTGCCGGCGGAAAAACTCATAGCCAATCATCCCACGCCGGAACATGGAACGGCGTCACCGTGCACAGACCGTGGCTCCACGCCCCACCCGGCATACAATCAAACCCACAAGTGAGAAAGCACCATCATGCCTAACAGCTGGAAGACCGACGTTGTCTATCAGATTTACCCTCGCTCGTTTGCTGACGCCAACGGGGACGGCTTGGGCGACCTGGCCGGGATAACCTCCCGCGTCGGATACCTCAAAGACTTGGGAATCGACGCCGTGTGGCTGTCGCCGTTCTATCCATCGGCGCTTGCCGACGGCGGCTACGACGTCGACGACTACCGCGACGTCGATCCGCGCATCGGGACGTTGGAAGGTTTCGACGAGATGTGCGCCGCCCTACACGCGGCGGGCCTGAAGGTGATCGTCGACATCGTCCCCAACCACTCCTCCAACCGGCACCGCTGGTTCCAGGAGGCTTTGGCGGCGGGCCCAGGCTCGGCGGCGCGCGACAGGTACATTTTCCGCGACGGGAAAGGCCCGAACGGCGATGAGCCGCCTACGGACTGGAAGGCGAACTTCGGCGGCTCAACCTGGACGCGCGTGCCGGACGGCCAGTGGTACTTCCACCTGTTCGCGCCCGAACAGCCCGACTGGAACTGGAACCACCCGGACGTCCACCGCGAGTTCATCGACACGATTCGCTTTTGGTCGGATCGCGGCGTCGACGGCTTCCGCATCGACGTGGCCCACGGCCTTGCCAAAGACTTCACGGAGCCGCTGCCCACGGCCGCCGAACTGGCGCTCATTCCAGCCGGCCCCAACCACCCGTTCCACGACCGGGACGAGGTGGACGACATCTACCGCGAATGGCGGCGCGTGTTCAACGAATACGACCCGCCCCGTTTCGCGGTGGGCGAGGTGTGGGTGGAAATCCCCGAACGCCGGGGCCGCTACGCCCAGCCCGATTCGCTGGGGCAAGCCTTCAACTTCGACCTGCTCAGGGCGAACTTCTCGGCCGGGGAGTTTCGCGAGATCGTCGCCGAAAACCTGGAGGTGGCTAGCGTTTCCGGCTCCAGCTCGACGTGGGTGCTGAGCAACCACGACGTCGTCCGCCACGCCTCGCGCTACGGGCTGCCGCTGGCCGCGCCTGGCGACGGCTCCTTCCCGCCGCCGACGCTGAAGCGCGACACGGCCTGGCTGCTCACCGGGGGCGTCAACCCGCCCGAGGACACGGCCCTGGGATTGCGCCGCGCCAAGGCCGCCACCCAGTTCATCTTGGGCCTTCCCGGCTCGGCCTACCTCTACCAAGGCGAGGAACTGGGCTTGCGCGAAGTGGCCCAACTCGATGCCGCAGCGCGCCAAGATCCCACCTTCTTGCGCTCCGAAGGCGCCGACGTAGGCCGCGACGGCTGCCGCGTGCCGCTGCCATGGGACGACCATGGCCCAAGCCTGGGTTTCGGCTCCGGCAAGCCACACCTGCCCCAACCTGAGTGGTTCAAGGGCTACGCGGTGGCAGTTGAGGAAGCCGACCCGGCTTCGACGCTCTCTTTCTACAAAGAGGCCCTCCGCCTGCGCTCAAAGCTGCTGCAAGGCGTAACGGATGAAGACTTCGCCTGGCTGGAGGCGCCAGATGGTGTGTTGGCCTATGCGCGCGGCACATGGCAAGTCTGGACGAACTTCACCGACGTGCCAGTTGACCTGCCCGATGGCGCCATCTTGTTGGCATCGTCCCCTGTATCCGGTCTGCTCCCCAGGGCCACCACCATCTGGCTGTCCAAATGAGCTTGGACGCCGTGGCGGGCTCGGCTAGGATCGCGCCCACCGCGTCGGACCGGACAAGCGGGGACAGCATCGAAGGCAAGGTCTTCATAAAACGTGATTGTCGCATCACGTTAAGCGAATGCCCAAGATGGATCGAAACATGCTCCAGGACAGGGTTGGAACAACGAACATATGGTGTTCCTCGGGCCTGCGGCCCTCGTCAACACTCAATCGCTCGCAGGCTCACGAGCAAGCTCTCGGCCTGCGTCGTTGTGGACCTGCTTGAACGATTCTCAAAACAATCCGATCCGTTGAAGACCCTTGTCAGTAGGGTTTTGCTGTCGAAAATCGGCCAGAAAAGGCTCGCTGAGCGGCAGAAAATGACCGATTTGCGGGGCCCGATTCGGAAAGGGTACGAAAGAACTCAAGACACATGACTGTCAGATCACGCGTTCCAGAGGATATCGAGCGGGATTGCGGCGATGCGGTCGCCGAACGGTGCGGCGGTTCGGCCGGTGTGCAGTAGCAGTCCGCTGGCGAAGCGGCTGCCGAGTTTGTCTCGCAAGGTTGCCAGGTGGCGGGTGTCACGCGCGGTTACTGACGCGGTGGCTTTCACTTCTATCCCCACGACGCGCCCGTCCCCAGCCTCCAGAATCAGGTC
>JAISTI010000239.1 GCA_031272685.1 Propionibacteriaceae bacterium
CCACTGCCGCCCCGCCTGCCGCTCCGCGCGCGAAGAACCCGCCCGATGGGAGTTGAAAGGCCCTTCCAGCGCAAGGGCGCCGGAAGGGCCGTTGGGACCGTCGCTGGGGTGAGGCCCCAGGCCGTTATCGGGGGTGGCGGCCAGTGGCCTCTTACAATCCCTGGCAAGGCGAACCCTGCCTTAGTTGCGTCCAAGCTAGCAATCCCAGTTTGCCGTCCGGCCGCACGACCCCTCCGCCGAATCAGAGCCCTATCTGAAATCCGATATCGCACCTATATCAATAGCCCTACGGCCATTCCCGGCCAATCGTGGTGGGCGGGGTTGTAGGCTTCGGTCATGCTGCAAGCCATCCGGGAACACTTCGCCGCCGACGGGTTTCTGACGCAGGCCGGGGTCGTCATCGAGGACGTGGGGCTGGACTGGTGCCGCTGCAGCATGCGCGCCGGCCCGGCGCACACGAACGCCGCCGGCGCCGTGCAGGGCGGCGCGATTTTCACCCTCGCGGATTCGGCCTTCGGCGTCGCCAGCAATTCGCGGCATCTGGCCGAAGGCGACGGCAGGCTCACCGTTGCCCAGTCGTCCGCCATCTCCTACCTCGCCGCCGGGCAGCCGGGCTCCACGCTTTACGCGCAGGCTCGCCGCATCGGGGGCGGAAAGCGGACGGCGGTCTTCCAAATCGACGTCACCGACGAGGCCGGCAAACTCATCGCGACCATGACCGGCAACGGAATCACCATCAGCCTGGCCTGAGCCGCCCGCTGTTTGTCCCGCTGGCTGCCTGTTTGTCCCTCCGGCTGCCCGTTTGCCATTCCGGGCTTGGCTCGGAATCTCAGGCCTGAGCCTTCAATTTGCCGTTGGCATACTTCCACACGGTCGGCTGTTCGCACTTGCCGAAGGTGTTGGACGCGCAGGTGGTGAGTTTGCCCGCGCCAGACGATTTGGCGGCCACGTATTTGTAGGCGCCTCTGGAGGCGGTCGCGAGCTTGACGAGTTTCTTGCCGTTGAAGCGGTATATCAACGCGTTCGTCTTCTTCCCGTACCAGGTGAGGACGACCAGCGTCTCTTTGGATGTGACTTTGGCAAGGGTGAAGACCGGGCCGCCGGCATCGCTGTCCTGTCTGGACTTGAGCTTCTTGGATCCGATTTTCAGCGAGATTTCCTGAATCCAGCAGCCGTTGGTGTTCTTGTAGGTGCACTTGGAAGCGAGTTTGGCCGTGCGCGCCTTGCCGCCCATCTTGACGGTGTACGTCTTGCCGACCTCCATCACGGTCAGGTTGCTGGCGGAGAGCTTTGCGGGTGCGGCGGCGCCGGCCGCCAAACCGGGCGAGACTCCGGCTGGGCCTTCTGCGGGAAGCGCGTCGGCGGCAGCGGGCAGCATC
Organism: Propionibacteriaceae bacterium; assembly: GCA_031272685.1. GTDB lineage: Bacteria > Actinomycetota > Actinomycetes > Propionibacteriales > Propionibacteriaceae > Propionicimonas. Next base: position 1,380 of record JAISTI010000239.1, read on the forward strand.
CCCAGCGCGAGGGCGCCGGAAAGGGCAATCGCGGATAGCCGGTGGACAGGCATGTGACCTCCCAGTTAGGTTTCCGCGGCCGCTCTCCCCGCCGCGGCCGTCTGTTTGCGGAAACGATACCAGCGCCTTGGAGAAACTGGGCTATCTCCAGATGAGCGCTGATTGGCGGCCGGTTTCCGGGCCGTTGCGGCGGTGGGAGAAGAGGCTGGGTGTTTCGAAGGTGCACGGGCTGTCGCCGGCGACCTGGCAACCGAGGCGCTCCAGCTCGGCGGCCACCCCGGCGCCGAGGTCGATGGCCGGAGTGCCGGAACGGGTGCGGGCCTTGGTGGCCGGGATGCAGGCCCAGGCGTCGGTGGCCATCACTTCGGGCACCTCGTAGCACCGCCCGCAGATGTGCGGGCCGATCCAAGCTGTGATGGCGCCGGCGCCATGGCGGCGCATGGCGGCGACCGCCGCGTCCAGCACCCCGGCCAGCAAGCCGACGCGCCCGGCGTGCGCCGCGCCGACAACCCCCGGGGCGGCGAACAACACCGGCACGCAATCTGCTATCCGGATTGCCAGGGCCACGCCCCGCTCGGCGGTGACCATGGCGTCTGCCCTGGCCAGCCGCGCCTGCCCGGGGATGTCGTCGCCCACTTCGCTGCCCGGATGCCACCGGGACAGGAAGGCGGCGTCCACGTCCAGCACCTGGGTGCCGTGCACCTGGGCGGTGGTGACGGTGGTTTCCACGCCCAGTTCCTGGCGCACCAGTTGGAAGTTGCGCTGCACCCGCCGGGGGTCGTCGGCTCCCGACTTGCCCAGATTCAAGCTGCCGTATGGGGGAGCGCTCACCCCGCCATCGCGGTCGGTGCACGCGAACTGGACACCGGGGAGCAGCTCGCCGCGGGTCAGGATCATGGCGCCCACTCTATTCGGTGGCCGCCTGCCACGAGCTTTGCCGAGCGCCAATCCTGGATGGCAGCTTGCCGGGCCCCGAATTTGACTTTTGTTCTAGTTGTTATAGCATAGATATAACAAAAGGAGGTGACGGCGATGCTTCTGTCGATTGCGCCAGGCAGCGATGTCCCGATTTACCTGCAGCTGCGCCACCAAATCGTGGACGCGCTGGTGCGCGGCGAGCTGCGCGAGGGCGACCAGCTGCCCTCGGTGCGCCAGCTCGCCGTCGATCTGGGCATCAACCTGCACACCGTCAACAAGGCCTACAAAGTGCTGGAAGACGAGGGGTACCTGAGCCTGCAGGGCCGCCGCGGCGCGCGCGTCACCGCCGGCCCCTCCTATGACGACGACTATCTGGGCCAGCTTTCCGAAACCCTCGGCCGGCTCTTCACCGACGCCCAAAGCCACGGCATCGACGCGGACCTCTTCCGCGGGATTGTCGACGACACGCTCTCGAAAGGAGCCTGACCATGTTCACCGTATTCCTGATAATCATGGACGTGCTGGTGATATTCAGCCTGGCCTTCGTGCCCTACGTAACCCGCAAGACCGAGCTTTTCGGGGTGTCGGTGCCGTCGGAGCAAATCGACATCCCGGAGCTGATGGCCCTGAAACGCCGCTACCGCAACGTGATGCTCGGCCTGGGGGCGCTGCTCATCGCCGGCACCTGCGTCTTCGGGGCGAACGCCGACTTCACTACCCCCAGCAGCGTCTTCGTGCTGGTCGGCGCAATGCTCGGTTACGTGGTGGCGGCGTTCATCGCCTATCTGCCGTGCCACTTCGCCATGAAGCGCGTCAAGGCGGCCAAAGGTTGGGCCAACACCCCCC
>JAISTI010000240.1 GCA_031272685.1 Propionibacteriaceae bacterium
CGTCGCCGCCCAGCTTGCGCCAGCACCCACGGCATTTGCCGACCCGGCGAGCGCCGTTTCGCCGCCCACCGAACCGCCGGCGCTATAGCGAGACGGCTGGGCCTACTTCTTGCAGGAGAAGTTCGTCTTGGACAACTTGCCTTTGGCCAGGAACTTCACCACCGCTTTGTCTACACAGGTGGAATTGCCGCCATACGCGCCGTGGCCTTCTCCGTGGTAGGTGAGCAAGGTGGCGGACTTCAGGGCTTTCGCCATGTCCTTGGCCTGCTGGTAGGGGGTGGCGTTGTCGCCGGTGGTGCCGATCACCAGCAGTGGCGCGGCGTCTTTTCCGGTGATTTTGCCGATTGGCTGCGACTTCACCGGCCACATCGGGCAGATGTAGTCCGGGCCGAAATACTTGCCGAAGAACGGGGCGAGCTTCTTTGCTTTCTTCCAATCCTTGTCAGAGGCCAAAACGCCCTGGTCGGAGTAGTCGACGCAGTTCACCGCCGGCAGCGCGTAGGCGGTGGAGCCGTACGTGCCGTCGTCGCGCCGGTCGTTGAGCTGGTCTCCGGCCCATAGCAGATACTCCCCATAGCCTTGGAGCGCTGCTTCCACGTACAAACCCAGGTATACCCATCCGAATTCGCCCAGGTAGAGCATATAGCCGATGCCGAGGGCGGCCATCGACTCGGTGAGTTTGCGGCTCATCCCGGAAATCTTCATCGGCTTGGCGTCCAACTGCTTTAGGAATTTCTTCAGCTTGCTGATGACGGCGGTCTGGGTTTTGCCCAAGCCGCACTTGGATTTCGCGCACCAGGAGGCGAAATTCTTCAAGGCGGTGTCGAAGCCCATCTGCTGGATCACGTCTTCGTTGCCGGTGATGTTGACGGCCGCGTCGAGCACCATCCGGCCGGTGTTCTTGCCAAACATCTGCGCGTAGTAGGCGCCGATCTGGGTGCCGTAGGAATAGCCGAAGTAGTTCAGCTTCGCGTTTCCGAGGAGTTGGCGCAGGAAGTCGAGATCGCGCACGGTGTCTTGGGTGCCGACATAGTTCAGGTAGGAGCCGTTCTTGTCCCAGCAGGATTTGGCGAACTGCCTGGAGGCTTTCAACAGCTTGGCGCGCTCGGCTTCGGAATCCGGGGAGAGGTCGAGCGCGTATAGGGCGTCCATCTTGTCGCCCGCCTCGCAGACGACCGGCGTCGAATCGCCCACGCCGCGCGGATCCCAGCCGACGATGTCATATTGCTCCAGCCCGTCGCGCTGGAAGGCGGGGACGAGGTCTTTGCCGGAGCCGCCCGGACCGCCGGGGTTGATGAACAAAGTGCCGAGGCGCGGCTTCTTGGTGGCGGGGCGCTTGCGCATGGCGATGGTGATGGCCTGCCCGCCGGGGTTGGCGTAGTCGAGGGGCACCAGCACTTTCGCGCAGGTGGTCTTGGGTGATTTCGCGCCGCAGGCCTTCCAGGTGACTTTCTGCGCCAGGTAGCTGGCGAGGTCGGCGCCGGGCGCGGCCTTGAAGCCTTTGATGGTGACGGTTGGCTCAGCGTAGGTGGGGCGGTCTACATCCGTTCCCGCCGTGGTGGAGACGGCGATGCCGCCGATGATTTGGGTCTCGGCGGCGGCTGGGGTGGCAGTCGCCACCGCCGCGGTGCCCAGCACCAGGCTGATCGCCAGGGTTAGCGCGGTTCTCTTCACGCGGCAATCCTCCCACGCCGCGCAACCCCCCTGCACCCAAAAGCCCGCCGAAGAAGCAAGGCGGGCTTGTTGGGCGCTCGTGGGCTGCTTACTTGGCCGGCGGGATGACACCGTCCTGCTCGAACCATTTGGCGAACAACTGGTTCATGTCGAGCCCGGTCGCGGCTTTCACGATGGCCGGGAGCTGCACGAAGATGTCGGTGCCGAGCTTCGGGATTCCCGATGCGCCGTCGGCCGAGCCGAGGACGGTGATGTTGTCGATGTCGCCGATGGGGGCGGCCACCGCGCCGAGCATCTCCGGCATGGCGGCCAGCACTCGGTCGATGACGGCCTGCTGGCCGTATTTCTCGTAGGCCTCGGCGAGCAGCTCTTTGACGGCGGCTTCGGCTTCGCCTTTGGCGCGGATGGCCTCGCCTTCGGCCAGGCCTTTCGCGCGGATCGCGTCGGCCTCGGCCACGCCGGCGGTGCGGATGGCGGCGGCCGCTTTGGCGTCCTGCTGGGCGGTGTAGAGCGCGGCGTCGGCCTGTTTCTGCGCCTGGTAGAGCGCGGCGTCCGCCTGGGCGCGCACCGAGGCGTCGAGTTCGCGCTTGGTCAGCTCGACCTTCTGGGTGGCGACGGACTGCTCGGTCTCGACGATCTTGGCGTCTTGCGCGGCTTTCGTCATCGGGCCGACGGCGGCGGCTTCGGCGGTGGCTTTGTCCGTCTCCTTCTTGAATTCGGCTTCCTGGATGGCGGCGGTGCGGTTCGCGGCGGCGATGGCGACCCGGGCGGTGGCTTGGGCTTCGGCGGACTGCCGGGCGTTGTCGGCCTCGGCGACTTCGGCTTTCCGGCGGGCTTCGGCGGCCTGCGGGCGGCCGAGGTTGGTGATGTATTCCGGCGGGTCGGTGGCGATGCCGTTGATCTGGAGGGTGTCGACGAGCAGCCCGGCGTCGGAGAGCGCCTGGGAGGCGGCGTCTTTGATGGCGGTGGCCAGCGCTTCGCGGTCGCGCAGCATTTCCTCGACGGTCAGGTTGCCGACCACCCCGCGCAGGGTGCCGGCGAGGATGTCGGTGACGATGCCGGGGATGTACTGCTCTTGGCCGAGGAAGCGCTGGGCGGCGGCGCGCACGCCTTGCGGGGTGCCGTCAACTTTCGCGATGGCGACGGCGTCCACCACCACTTTGATGTTGTCTTTGGAGACGCCCTCGGGCACCACCATGGTGATTTTCTTGGTGTCGAGCCCGATAAAGGCCGGCCGCTGCACGAACGGGATGATGAACGCCCCGCCGGAGCCGCCGATTACCACTTTGACTTCGGCGGATTCCGCGCCCCGGCCTTTGGAACCGAGCACCAGCAGGGCTTCGTTGGCGTTGGGGATCTTGTAGCGTTTGGCGATCACGTAGATGACGATCGCCAAGGCGATGATCGCGCCGATGACGGCGAAGATGACCGAATAGTCGGAGAGAATGTTCATTGCGGTTCCTTGCTAGTTGGCGGGCGGTTTGGGTGCGATGGGCTCGACCTGCGCGAGTTCGGGCCCGAGAAGCTTTGCGACGATGACGCCCTGCCCGGCGCGCAGCGGGACGTCCGCCTTGAAGGACAGGGTGCGCGGGGAGCCGAGGTAGCGGGCGGAAATCAGGCCGGTGGAGCCGGCTTCGGCGCCGACCGTCACGACCGCTTCGGTGCCGACCATCGTGCCGAGGTCGAAGTCTTCTTCTTTGGCCTCGGCTTGGCGCAGCAGCCGGTAGACGCCGGTGGCGGCGAGCGCGATGAGGAAGCCCAGCCCGAAGCCGAGGGCGAGGGCGGCGAAGAACGGCCAGCCGACGGCGGTGCCGATGACCCCGCCCAGGCCGATGCCGGTGATGAACCCGGCGATGGAGGTGCCGGAGATGATGCCGGTGCCGGTGAAGTCGATGTGGACGGCATCGAGAATGCCGTCGAAGACCAGGAAAATAAGCAGCAGCGCGGCCCCGGCGATGGTGGTGGCGACGAATCCAAGCATCTTGGGCGGCTCCTTTACGTGAAACTGTTGTTTCAAGGATATGGCCCCCGGTGTTTCCTTGGCTACGGCTGTGGAAAGGACAAGGGGAGGTTCAGGGTTGTCCCTATCCACAAGGCGCGACGGCTGCCATTGCCGCGCGAATACCCCTAACTATTTCGCTACTTGCATCTGTCGTAATTATGTTTTCAAGGATTGGCGGAGTATAGTTTTTTTAGTCCACATCTGAGGGAGAGAACGTGGAATTGTCGGGGGTATCTCGCGCGCGCGCAGCAATCCGATTGGCCGCCATCGGCACCGCCTTTGGCTTGGCCTTCGGCGCTGTGGGCTTTGTGGCGACCCCGGCCGCCGCCGACACCATCGGGGGTCTGACGATCACCGGCGGCGTCCAAGGCGCCGATTACGCGGTGCAATCCGGGAACGTAATCTTGGTGAGCACTCCGACCGCGCTCAGCATCTCGGGCACTGAGCCTACCTACACGATTCAGACGGCGGCGGGCGTCACCGCCAACCTGACGCTTTCCGGAGCCTTCATCACCGGCGGCAACGGCCAAGCCCCCCTTGACGTGCTCGGCGACGCGGTCGTCACCCTGGCGGCGGGCACCTCCAATTCGCTCACCACCGTCCGCTCGGCACAGCCCGCCATCGCCATCACCGCAGGCGCGAACCTCACTATCACCGGGGCCGGTTCGCTCACCGCGGCCAGCGTCGTCACCGACACCTGCTCGGTGCCCAACGAGAAGTGGTCGCACACCGACTGGGGTCTGACGATAGTCGCCCCCCCGGATTCTTCGTATTACGC
>JAISTI010000166.1 GCA_031272685.1 Propionibacteriaceae bacterium
CCGCTGAAGCCCAGCCACGCCATCGCCAGCTGCCGCAGCTTTTGCAGCTTCTTGCCGGTGATGGCTTCCAGCGGCGGCACCGGTATCTGCTCGCGGATGCGCCGGCGCGTCTTCACCTCGCAGAAGACGACGGTGTCAGAACCGTCTTCGGCGACGATGTCCAGCTCGCCGAGCTTGCAGCGCCAATTCCGCGCCAGGATGCGCCACCCCAGCCCGCGCAGATATTGGGCTGCCAAGTCTTCGCCGAACTGGCCAAGCTGCATGCGGTCCATAACCACCTCCGTAGAGGGTTATGGCGATGGGCAGCCCGGAATCACCGGCAGATTGGGAATTGTGGACAACTCGCGCGGCAAGCGCCCCGGCTGTGGAAAACCCGCTCAGAAATTCTCCGGAACCCGCAGCCCGGCGTGGTCTATCTCTTCAATGGAGACATCGCGGAAGGTGAGCACTTTCGCGCTTTTCACGAAGCGGGCGGTGCGGAACATGTCCCAAACCCAGGCGTCTCCCATGGAAACCTCGTAGTAGACGTCGGTGCCTTCGGTGCGGACCTTCAGGTCGACGGCGTTGCACAGGTAAAAGCGCCGCTCGGTTTCCACCGCGTACTTGAAGATGCCGACGACGTCTTTGTACTCGCGGTAGAGCGCGAGTTCAAGATCGGTCTCGTACTGTTCCAGGTCTTCAGTGCTCATGATGGGTTCATCCTCTCACACAATCGGGCCGCCTCGGCGTCCCGCACGTTGCCGAAGCAGCGCCGGTGGATGGGGCTCGGCCCGAACTGCTCCAACAGGCGTTGATGTTCGGCGGTGCAATACCCCTTGTGGATTTCCAAACCATATTCGGGATACTCGGCCGCCAGCCCGGCCATCAGCCGGTCGCGGGTGACTTTCGCCACCACCGACGCGGCACTCACCGGCGCCAGGGTTTGGTCGGCCTTCCACATGCCCAAGCTGGGAAACGGCAGGCCGGGCACCTCGAACCCGTCCACCACGGCGAAATCAGGATGTGGATCCAGCGCCGCCAACGCCCGGCGCAACCCGGCGAGGTCGGCGAGGTGCATACCGAGTTCGTCGCATTCGCCGGGGCTTATTTCCACCACCGCCCAAGCCAGCGCCCGCTCCACCACCTGCGCGTAGACCCGTTCGCGGGCTTTCACGCGCAGGCGTTTGGAATCCGCCAACTCGGCGATTTCAACGTCTGGGGGCAGTATCACCGCCGCGGCCACCAGCGGCCCGGCCGCCGCGCCGCGCCCCGCCTCGTCCGCCCCGGCGACCCGGCGAAAACCGGCGGCGGAAAGCTCCGCCAGCAGCTCGGAACCGGATGGCACCAGGCCCTACCGCGCGGTAGGCGCCTCGTCGATGATGGGCGCGTCCGGGATGGAAGTCGGCTCGGGCACCCCGGTGAAGGTTTCCGGCCGGGAGAAGGTGGTGAAGCGGTTGAAGGGGAAGACGACGGCCACCGCCGCGCCTTGCACGTTCTCCACCGGCACAAATGCCGTCATCCCGATCGGCTCGGAGCCAACCTGTTCGTCCAGGTGCACCCGGGAATCGGCGGAATTGTTGCGGTGGTCTCCCATCACGAAGATCCGGCCCTTGGGCACCACCACGTCGAAGGAGACGTCGGAGGGGTTCACCTGCACCCCGGTGGTGGGGTCGCGGTAGAGATACTCGGTTTCGGAGAGCGAGACGCCGTTGACGGTGAGGCGCCCGCCGTTGTCGCAGCAGGCCACCCGGTCGCCCTCGGTGCCGATTACCCGCTTGATGAGGTAATTGGAGGTGTTGTCTTCGGCCAGGCCGACGAAGATCAGGCTGCGCTGGAAGAAATTCGGATCGGACACCGGATCGTGCAGCCAGCCGAGGGTGTCGCGGAACACCACCACGTCGCCGCGCTCGAAAGGCACCACCTTTTGCACCGCCACCCGGTCGCCCTTCAGCAGGGTGTTCTCCATGGATTCGGAAGGGATCTGGAACATCTGCAGCAGGAAGGCTTTGATGAGGGTGGAGGCGATCAGCGCGCCGATCACCACGATCAGGATTTCCCGCAACCAGGCAAGGGCCACTGTCCCCTTGCTGCGGGGGGGTTCGGTTTCGGGCTCCAGCAGCCCGGGAACGATCTCACTCATCGTCCCACCACCTTATCAACGCTTGGCAGCGCCCAGCCGGAACTCGCTGGGGCTATCAGGGAAATATCAGGCGTCGCGCTTCTCTTTGATCTTCGCGGCCTTGCCCCGCAGCCCGCGCAGATAGTAGAGCTTGGCCCGGCGGACGTCACCGCGGCGCTCGACCTCGATTTTCTCGATAATCGGCGAATGCAGCGGGAAGGTGCGCTCGACGCCGGTGCCGAAAGACACTTTGCGGACGGTGAACGCCTCGCTCACCCCGGCGCCACTGCGGGCGATCACGACTCCGGCGAAGATCTGGACACGGGACCGGTTTCCCTCGATGACGCGCACATGCACCCGCACGTTGTCGCCGGGGCGGAAATCAGGGATGTCTTCTTTGAGCGCGCTCTGCGCGACTTGGGCGACGATGTCGGCCATTTCAATCTTCCTCGCCGGTGCCACAGGCCACCTCGTGGTCTTATCTTCGACATGCTGCCCTTGGCGGCATTCCCCCGGTGGCAGGAGCGCTTCAGACAACCCGTCTATCTTGCCACGGGTTGCCGGAAAACGCCTAACTCGGCAGGCTCAGTGCTTGCCGTCTTTGGTGAACAGCGAAGCGATGAGGTCGCGGTTCAACTGCGAGATCACGTCGAGCGGGATCGCCTTCGGGCAGACGGCCGCGCACTCGCCGATGTTGGTGCAGCCGCCGAAATCGAGATCGTCGTGCACCGCGATCATCTTCTTGATGCGCAGGTGGCGCTCCGGCTGGCCTTGCGGCAGCATCGCCAGATGGGTGATCTTCGCGGCCGTGAACAGCATGCCGGAATGGTTCGGGCAGGCGGCCACGCACGCGCCGCAGCCGATGCAGGTGGCGGCGTCGAAAGCCCGGTCGGCTTTGATCTTCGGCACCGGGGCGGCGTGCGCCTCGGGGGCGGCGCCGGTGTTGACGGAGATGTACCCGCCGGCCTGGATGATCTTGTCGAAAGCGGTGCGGTTCACCGCGAGGTCTTTGATCACCGGGAACGGGCGCGCCCGCCACGGCTCGACGGTGATGACGTCGCCGTCGTGGAAGAAGCGCATATGCAGCTGGCAGGTGGTGGTGGGCACCGGGGAGGCGCCCCGGCCGTGCGGGGTGCCGTTGATGACGACGCCGCACATGCCGCAGATGCCCTCGCGGCAGTCGTGGTCGAAAGCCACCGGCTCCTCGCCCTTGGTGGTGAGCTCCTCGTTCAGCATGTCGAGCATCTCCAGGAACGACATGTCGGTGGAGACGCCGGACAGCGGGTAGCTGACCAATTGCCCGGGCGTGCCGGCATTCGGCTGGCGCCAGACGCGCAGAGTGACGTTGATGGTGTTCTCGCTCACTTGTAGCTCCTCTGCTTGAGTTCGATGGCCGTGTAGATGAGCGGCTCTCTGTGGAGTATTGGCTTGTCAGCCCCGTATTCCCAGGCTCCGACATATAGGAAGTGCTCGTCGTCGCGCAGCGCCTCGCCGTCTTCGGTCTGGCTTTCGGCCCGGAAATGGCCGCCGCAGGACTCGCGCCGGTGCAGCGCGTCGATACACATCAATTCGCCCAGCTCGAAGAAGTCGGCCAGCCGGCCGGCCCGCTCCAGGGGCTGGTTGACGTCTTCGTTCACACCGGTGACCTGCACATCCCGGTAGAACTCCTCGCGCAGATCGCGGATCTTCTGGATGGCGGTGATAAGGCCTGCCTCCTTGCGCTCCATGCCGCAGTATTCCCACATGATGTGGCCCAGCTCCTTGTGGATGGAATCCACGGTGCGCTCGCCGTTGATGGAGAGCAGCTTGTCAATGCGCTCCTTCACTGCGTCCACGGCCTCCACAACCGCCGGATCGTCGTCCGCCAGCTTCTCGTAGGGGCCGGAGGCCAGGTAATCGTTGATGGTGTTCGGCAG
>JAISTI010000023.1 GCA_031272685.1 Propionibacteriaceae bacterium
GTCTCGTCCATCCAGCAGACCCGCAGATCGAGATCCTGGCTGGGCACCACCACATTGTTGGGGCGGCAGAGCATGTCGCCGCGGGAGACGTCGATCTCGTCTTCCAGGCGCACCACCACCGACATCGGGGAGTAGGCCTCGTCCACCGGCCCCCAGGGCGAGTCGATGGCCGCGATTTTGGAGGCGAAACCGCTCGGCAGGCAAACCAGCGGGTCGCCCACCCGCAGCACCCCGCCGGCCACCACTCCCGCGTAGCCGCGGTAGTCGCGCGCGGATTCCGACTGCGGCCGGATGACGTATTGCACCGGGAAGCGCACGTCGGTGCGGTTGCGGTCTCCCGCCACATGCAGGTGCTCCAGGTGGTAGAGCAGCGACGGCCCGCCATACCAGGGGGTCTTCTCCGAGCGGGACACCACGTTGTCGCCGAGCAGCGCGGAAATCGGGATGAACTCCACGTCCACCGCTTTCAGGCGGCTGGCGAAGGCGGTGAACTCGGACACGATTTCGTTGAACACGTCTTCGCAGAAGTCCACCAAGTCCATCTTGTTTACGCAGACGACCAGGTGGCGCACCCCGAGCAGGGTGGTCAGGAACGAGTGGCGCCGGCTCTGCTCCGTCATGCCTTTGCGGGCGTCGATGAGGATGAGGGCGGCGTCGGCGGTGGAGGCGCCCGTCACCATGTTGCGGGTGTACTGCGGGTGGCCGGGAGTGTCCGCGATGATGAATTTGCGCCGGGGGGTGGCGAAGTAGCGATAGGCGACGTCGATGGTGATGCCCTGCTCGCGCTCGGCCCGCAGCCCGTCGGTGAGCAGCGCGAGATCGACATAGTCGTCGCCGCGCCGGTGCGAGACCTCGGCCACCGCGTCGTATTGGTCGGTGAAAATCGACTTCGAATCGTAAAGCAGCCGCCCGATCAGGGTGCTCTTGCCGTCGTCCACGCTTCCGGCGGTGGCGAACCGCAGCAGGTCTTCCATCAGAAGTACCCCTCTTTCTTGCGGTCTTCCATCGCGGTGTCGGAGACTTTGTCGTCGCCCCTGGTCGCGCCGCGCTCGGTGAGGCGGACGGCGGCGATCTCGGCCACGATTTTCGCGGTGTTGTCGGCCTGCGACTCCACGGCGGCCGTCAGGTTGGCGTCGCCCATAGTGCGGTAGCGCACCTTGCGCGTGCTGGGGCTTTCGCCATCGCGCAGTGGGACGAACTCGTTTACCGCGTACAGCATGCTGCCGCGTTCCACTACCTCGCGCTCGGCGGCGTAGTACAAATCCGGAACCTTTATGCCCTCGGCTTCGATGTACTGCCAGGCGTCGAGTTCAGTCCAGTTGGAAAGCGGGAAAACCCGGATGCTTTCGCCCTGGTGCACCCGGCCGTTGTAGAGACTCCACAGCTCCGGCCGTTGGTTTTTCGGATCCCACTGGCCGAATTCGTCGCGGAAGGAGAAGACCCGCTCTTTGGCGCGGGCTTTCTCTTCGTCGCGGCGGGCGCCGCCGAAAAGCGCGTCGAAGCCATGCTCTTCGGTTGCCTCCAGCAGCACCGGGGTCTGGATGCGGTTGCGCGAGCCGTTCGGCTCTTCGCGCACCAGGCCGCGGGCCATCGCGTCCGGGACGGAGGCCACCACCAGCTCCACCTCCAGCTCGCCCAACCACCAATCGCGGAAGGCGATCACCTCGGGAAAGTTCAGCCCGGTGTCCACATGCATGAAAGGGAACGGGATGCGGGCCGGCGCGAAGGCTTTGCGGGCCAGCCAGCTCATCACCACCGAGTCTTTCCCGCCGGAGAACAGCAGGCAGGGCCGTTGCATCTCGGCGGCCACCTCCCGAATGATGTGGATGCTCTCGGCTTCCAGCGAGCGCAACTGGCTCAGCACGTAGCTCATTTCGGCTCCCGCGCTTTCCGCTTCGGGATTATCCGGTTCCGCACCCGGCGGGCCAGCTCTTTGAGCAGGTCGAGGCCGCGATATTTGGGAAGCTGGGACATGCGGTACGGCTCGGATTTCAACCGCTCGATTTCGGCGGCCAGCTTGCCCGCCTTGGCCTTGGCGGCGGCCAGTTGTTCCGCCCGCTCTTTGGCGAGCTGTTTGGCGGCCGCCAATTCCGCGTTCACCTTCGATCCGGCCAGGGTCGCGCCCAGCAGCGCGGTCGTGGCGAGGTCGACGGGCACCTGGGTGAACGCCTCGTGCACCGGGTCTTCGGCCTTTCGGCGCACCGCCGGGACGGCCAGCAACTCCGGGTCGCCCACCAGGCGGATTCCAGAAGCGGCCACCAGGTCGGCGTTGCGGCGGGCTACGGCGTCAGCCTTGTCGGCAGCCCAGTCGGGCATGGTGAGGCGCGGCTCGCCTTCTGGTGGGCGCCGATGCCCGGTCAGCCGCTGAATGGCGCCTTTGCCCATCAGCAAGTTGTAGTCGGGCATGGAGATGCCCAGTTCGCGGAATTGGATGTTGTACTGGCGGATCAGCTCGATCTCCGGCAGGGTCAGCGACCGGTTCGAATAGTCGGGCGGTGCGGGGGCGTTCACGAGCAACCCCGGCGGCAAGTCCAGCAGGTCTTCGAAGGCCCGGTAGATGAAGGTGTGGTCGGCAGGGTCGGGGATGACGGCGGTCATCCGCTCCGGGCCGACGACGTCCGCCCACCGCTGTACCAACTCGCCCTGCTCGTGGCGCAGCCGGTGCGGCATCCCCAGGTGTTCGCCGTCGAAGGGCCGGTTTTGCAGCCAGGTGTCGTAGGTGCCGCGCCCGCCTTCCTTGTTGGCTTGCTGCCAAACCGAGGGCAGGATGCGGGTGACGCCGCGCAAGGTGAGCACGACGTGCAGCCGCTCGCCGAGCAGGTCCGCCAACTGAGCGATCTGCTCGGCGGTGGCGCCGGCGGCGTACTCGTGGCCGAACCAGATGCGGTTGCGCTCGTCAGCCTCGATTTCGGCCAGCAGGTCGTCCCAGGGTTTGCGCTCTGGCTTGGGCGGCGGGGTGCCGTCTGTGCTGGCTTGGAACCAGAGCCCGCGCCCGAGGAAGGCGGCGATCGCCGCTCGGTGGTTGAAGCCCTTGCCGGGGTAGCGCACGCCGTGTTCCAGCAAGGCGGCGCGGGAGGCCGAGCCAGCGGCTTGCAGCGCGGTGGTGCCGGTCTTTGGCGGGCCGATATGCAGCAGCCGCACCCTGGGCGGCAGGGCTTCCACTAGGCGTTCGGGCAAATTTCCTCCAAGAGTCCGCGCTTTTCCAGCTCCGCAATTATCGCCCCCACCCCGGCGGAGACACTGGTTTTCGAGGTGTCGATTTCGAGGTCGGCGTCGGTCGGCGGCTCGTAGGGCGACGAGATGCCGGTGAAGTCTGGGATCAATCCGGCCCGGGCTTTGGCGTACAGCCCTTTCACGTCGCGGGCCTCGCACACTTCCAACGGCGTGGACACCCACACCAAGATGAACTCGCCGCGCGCCGCGGCCAGCTCCCGGGCTTTGGCCCTGCCGGAAGCGAAAGGCGCGATGGGGGCGGCCACGGCGATGCCGCCGTGGCGGGCGCACAGCGCTGCCACCCACCCGATGCGGGCGATATTCGCCTCCCGGCCGGCCCGGTCGAAGCCCAGCTCGGCGGACAAATGTTCGCGCACCTCGTCGCCGTCCAAAAGCGTCAGCACCCGGGTGGTTTTCGTTTCCAGCGCCGACAGCAGCGCGGTGGCGAGGGTGGTCTTGCCCGAGCCGGAGTATCCGGTGAAAAACACCACACTCCCCCCACGGTGTTGCTCCATGCGGCACAGCATACCGGCCTGCGCTTTCCATCTGGCTAGCACTCAAAGGCCTTGAGTGCTAGTATCCGGTTTAGCGCTCTCGCGGTGAGAGTGCCAGAGACGAAAGGTAGAACAGTGGCAGCATCGATCAAGCCGCTTGAGGATCGGATCCTCGTCCAGCCGCTGGAGGCTGAGACCACCACCGCTTCCGGGTTGGTTATCCCGGACACCGCCAAAGAAAAGCCGCAAGAGGGCAAGGTAATCGCCACCGGCCCCGGCCGCATCGACGACAAAGGCAACCGCGTCCCCCTCGACATCGCCGAGGGCGACGTCGTCATCTACTCGAAGTACGGCGGCACCGAAGTCAAGTACGGCGGCGAGGAATACCTGCTCCTGAACGCGCGCGACGTGCTGGCCATCGTCACCAAGTGAGGTAGGCAGATGGCCAAGATTCTCCAATTCAACGAGGAGGCCCGGCGTTCGCTGGAGCGCGGCGTGGACGCGCTGGCGAACACCGTCAAGGTCACCCTCGGCCCCAAAGGGCGCTATGTGGTGCTCGACAAGAAGTGGGGCGCCCCCACCATCACCAACGACGGCGTGACCGTCGCCAAAGAAGTTGAGCTGGACGACCCGTTCGAAAACCTCGGCGCCCAGCTCGCCAAAGAGGTCGCCACCAAGACCAACGACGTCGCCGGCGACGGCACCACCACCGCCACCGTGCTGGCCCAGGCTCTGGTGCACGAGGGCCTGCGCGCGGTCGCGGCCGGCGCCAACCCCATCGCCCTCAAGCGCGGCATCGACGCGGCGGTCGCCAAGATCGACGCCGAGCTGCACAAGCTGGCCCGGGCGGTGGACAACACCTCCGATATGGCTTCGGTGGCCACCATCTCCTCGCGCGACGAGCAGATCGGCGAGCTGATCGCCCAGGCTTTCGACAAGGTCGGCAAAGACGGCGTCATCTCCGTCGAGGAATCCCAAACCATCGAGACGGTGCTTGATTTCACCGAGGGCATGCAGTTCGACAAGGGCTATCTCTCGCAGTACTTCGTCACCGACCCCGAGCGCATGGAAGCTGTGCTGGAAGATCCCTACATCCTGATCAACCAGGGCAAGATCTCGCAGATGGCCGAGCTGCTGCCGGTGCTGGAGAAGGTCATCGGCGCGGGCGGCACCCTGCTCGTCATCGCCGAAGACGTGGACGGGGAGGCGCTTTCCACCCTCATCGTCAACAAGATCCGCGGCGTCTTCACCTCGGTGGCCGTCAAAGCTCCCGCCTTCGGCGACCGCCGTAAGGCCATGCTCGAAGACATCGCCATCCTCACCGGCGGCCAAGTCATCACCCCCGATGTCGGGTTGAAGCTCGACCAGGTCGGCCTCGATTCGCGGGGCCGCGCCCGCCGGGTCGTCATCGCCAAAGACAACACCCCCCTCGTCGACGGCGCCGGCGACGCCGAGGCGGTGGCCGGGCGGGTCGCGCAGATTCGCTCCGAGATCGAGCGCACCGATTCCGATTGGGATCGGGAGAAGCTGCAAGAGCGGCTGGCCAAGCTGGCCGGCGGGGTCGCGGTCATCCGCGTCGGCGCCGCCACCGAGGTCGAGCTGAAAGAGAAGAAGCACCGCATCGAAGACGCCGTCTCCGCCACCCGCGCGGCCATCGAGGAAGGCAACGTCGCCGGCGGCGGCTCCGCCCTCGTCCACGCCGCCCGCGTGCTCAAGGGCGGGCTGAAGCTGGCCGGCGACGAGCTGGCCGGCGTGCAGATCGTGGAGAAAGCCGTCGTCGAGCCGCTGCGCTGGATCGCCGAAATCGGCGGCGAGCCTGGCTACCTGATCGTCTCGAAGGTGGCCGAGTTGGAGCCCGGCAACGGCTACAACGCCGCCACCGGAGAGTACGGCGACCTGATCGCCCAAGGCGTCATCGACCCGGTGAAGGTGACGCGCTCCGCGCTGGCCAACGCCGCGTCCATCGCCTCGCTGCTGCTCACCACCGAGACTGCGGTGGTGGAAAAGCCCGCCGAGGAAGACGCCCCGGCGCCCGCCCCGCATATGCATTAATTCATCCTTTCGGACGATAGCGCCCGCCCCGTCGGATGACGCGGCGGGCGCTCGCACGTCCGTAGGGTGAAGCTATGAGTGAAAACTATTCGCCAGGTCCGTCGGTGATTCCGGACTCGGCATGCCTTCCGGGCATCAAGGCCCAGGGAGTGAAACGCTATTTCGGCGCGGTCCGGGCCGTCGATGGGATCGACTTCACCGCTCCCACCGGGGCCGTGACCGCGCTCATCGGGCCGAACGGGTCGGGCAAGACCACCTTGCTGCTGATCCTGGCCGGCCTGCTGCAGCCCGACTCCGGCACCGCCGAGGTGGCCGGCTTCGACGTTGCCCGCCAGAATCGGCAAGTCCGGCAGAAGGTCGGCTGGATGCCGGACGTTTTCGGCACCTGGGACGCCCTGACCTGCGCCGAGATCCTCGCGACCTTCGGCCAAGCGTACGGCCTGCCCAATCCCGCCGCCAAAGACCGCGCCTTCGAGCTGCTGGAATACCTCTACCTCACCGAGTTCGCCAAGGCGCCCGCCCGGGTGCTCAGCCGCGGCCAGAAGCAGCGCCTCGGCCTGGCCCGGGCGCTGGTACACGATCCGGAGGTGTTGCTGCTCGACGAGCCGGCCTCCGGCCTCGACCCGCGCTCGCGCATCGAGCTGCGCCAAATCCTGCGCGACCTCGCCCAGCGCGGCAAGACGGTCTTCGTCTCCTCGCATGTGCTGTCTGAATTGGAAGAGGTGTACGACCACGCGGTGTTCCTTTCCCAAGGCCGCACGGTCGACGCCACCGCCGCCGACCAGCCGACGCAGCAGCGTGGCTGGCGCCTCGACGCCGCCGACCCGGTCAGCCTGCGGGTCTTCCTCGACAACGCGGACATCCCCTACACCCAAACTCCCAGTGGCACGGAAGTCAGCGTGCAGTTGGCCGGCTACGACTCGGCCATCGCGCTGATCCGGGCGGCGGTGAACGCGAATGTGCCACTGCACACCGTCGCCCCCATCGCCGGAAAGCTGGAAGAAACCTACCTGGCCCTGAACGAGGAGCGGATATGAACAACTGGACCTTTTCCTGGAATGGCCTGAAGACGGTCGTCGGGCTGGAACTGCGCCAGCGCGCCCGTTCGAAGCGCTGGATAGCCGCGCTTATCGCCTGGATGCTCTTCATCGGCGGCATCACCGCCCTGATTTACTTCTCGATTTTCCAAATGGCAACGGAGTCCGGCACCAAGGACCCCTGGGGGACTGTCGCCCCGGTCAGCTTCGGCGTCATCACCTATTTCGTGCTGGGCATGGGGCTGGTGATCGCCCCGGCGTTCACCGCCACCTCCATCAACGGCGACCGCAACCAGAGCACGCTGGCCACCATCCAGGCCACCCCGCTCAGCGCGCTGGAAATCGTGCTCGGCAAGCTCATCGCCGCCTGGGGCGTGGCGGGCATCTTCATGGTGGCGGCCTTGCCGTTCATCGCCATCTCCATGATTATCGGCCAGAACTGGGCGGTCTCGCTGTGGCAGGTGCTGGTCTGCTTCCTGGTGGTCTGCCTGGAGGTCGCCGTGGTCTGCGGAATCGGCCTGGGGATGTCGGCGCTGTTCTCCCGGCCGGCCGGCTCCGCCGTGATGACTTATCTGGCTGTGGTGGCGCTCACCATCATCTCCGCGCTGCTGCTGGCCTTCCTCAGCCCGTTCGTGACCGCCATGGAGCCGTACCGCTCCTATGACCAAGCCTGGGAGGAGGACACCGGGGAATCGCTCACCCAAGTGAACCCCGAAACCGGCCGCACCGAGCCGCAATGCCGCTGGTCGTCCTACGAAAGCTACACCTACCACATGGAGCGCATCTGGTGGGTGGTGGCCGTCAATCCCTTCGTGATCGTGGCGGACGCCGCCCCGCTGCCGCCGGGCGCCAGCGACGACCTCGGCAACTATGTCTCCAGCAGTGACGACCCGCTCGCCCTGCTGCGCGCGGGCGTGCGCTCGATGGCCGAGTACCGGCCCAACACCTGGGATACGTGCATCGACTACTACGACTACTACGACGAGTACTCGCTGTACCAGCGGCACATCGCCGCGGACGGCACGGTAACGATAACCACCAAGAAAGATCCGAACACGGTGGTCTACACCAGCCCGGTGAAAGAGGTGCCGCTGCAGGCGGGCCCGCCAGTCTGGCCGTGGGGTTTGGGGTTCAACATCCTGCTCGGCTTCTTCTTCTTCTGGCTGGCTGTCCGGCGGCTGTCCATCCCGTACAAGAAGCTGCCGAAAGGCACCCGCGTGGCCTGATCCCCCTGCTGTGCCACCGTCGGCAAGCCCGCCGCCCAAGCCACATCGGGCGGCGGGCTTGCCGTTTCAACCGCCGGGGAGTTTTTGACCGTTCTTGGGCGGGAAGGTAAAGTTGGCTGCTGTTGCGCACCCCAGAACGGGGGCGTTTCGAGAGCAAGACGAATAGAGAAGGTATCAGCCGTGTCCACATACAGCCCGAAGCCTGGCGAGGTCGCCAGGAATTGGCTTGTCATCGACGCTGAAGACGTCGTCCTCGGCAAACTCGCGGTGACGGCCGCCAAATTGCTGCGGGGCAAGCACAAGCCGCAATACGCCGCCCATGTCGACACCGGCGACTTCGTCGTCGTCATCAACGCATCCAAGATCGCCCTCACCGGGAAAAAGGCCACCGACAAGCTGATTTACCGCCACTCCGGCCGTCCGGGCGGGCTGAAGGCCGTCCCGGTCGGCGAGTTGCTCGCCAACGACCCGCGCAAGGCCGTCGAACACGCAGTCTGGGGCATGCTTCCCAAGAACAAGCTCAGCCGCCAGCAGATCAAGAAGCTCAAGGTCTACGCCGGCCCAGAGCATCCGCACGCCGCCCAGCAGCCGCAGCCCTATTCCGTAGCCTGAGAGAGCAGAACGTGACCGAAGAAATCACCGCGACCGACGTCGAAGAGCCGATTGTCCCCTTCACCGAAGGCGACATGGAAATCGCCTACCGTTCCGAAGAAACCCCCACCACCGCCGTCCCCGGCGGGCGCCCGGCGGTCATCACCGCGGCCTACGCCACCGGCCGGCGCAAGGAGGCCATCGCCCGGGTGCGCATCATCCCCGGCACCGGCGTCTGGAAAGTCAACGGCCGCACCCTCGAAGACTATTTCCCCAACAAGCTTGACCAGCAGACCGTCAACGAGCCCTTCGTCACCGCCGCGGTGCAGGGCCTTTACGACGTCATCGCCACCATCACCGGCGGCGGCACCACCGGCCAGGCCGGCGCGCTACGGCTGGGCATCGCCCGCGCGCTGAACGCCGCCGACGCCGAAGCCTCCCGCGCCGCCCTGAAGAAGGCCGGGCTGCTCACCCGCGACGCCCGCGTGAAAGAACGCAAGAAGGCCGGCCTGAAGAAAGCCCGCAAGGCGCCGCAGTACAGCAAGCGCTGATTCCATGGCGCGCCTGTTCGGCACCGACGGGGTCCGCGGCACCGCGAACCGCGAATTGACCGCCGATTTGGCGCTGCGCCTTTCCGTCTCCGCCGCCCGGGTGCTGCTCGGCTCCGGCACCGGAGAACGATTGAAAGCCGTAGTCGGACGGGACACCCGCATATCCGGTGAGTTTCTGGAAGCGGCGGTGGTGGCCGGTCTGGCTTCTGCCGGGGTGGACGTCACCCGCCTCGGCGTCATCCCCACCCCCGGAGTGGCCTTCCTGGTGGACGCCCTCGGCGCTGATCTCGGCGTGGTGCTGTCCGCCAGCCACAACCCGATGCCCGATAACGGGATCAAGTTTCTGGGCCGCGGCGGGGTGAAACTGCCCGACCACATCGAAGACGAGATCGAGGCCCACCTCGGCGACGACTGGGATTTGCCGGTGGGCGCGGACGTCGGCCAGGTGCACTGGAACGACGCCGCCCACGAAACCTACGTGCGGCACCTGATTGGCTCTTTGGAAGGCGGGCAGCCGCTGGCCGGGCTGAAGGTGGTGCTCGACACCGCCAACGGAGCCGCCTACCGCACCGCGGTGGAGGCGTTCACCGCCACCGGGGCCACCGTGCGCGCCATCAACGACAGCCCCGACGGGCTGAACATCAACCGCAACGCCGGCTCCACCCACCTCGAAGGCTTACAGCGCGAAGTGGTGGCCTTCGGCGCCGACCTCGGCTTGGCCTTCGACGGCGACGCCGACCGCTGCCTGGCCGTAGACCACACCGGGGCGGTGGTGGACGGCGACCAGATCATGGCCATCCTCGCCATCGCCATGAAAGGCCGCGGCGAGTTGCACGACGACACCATCGCGGCCACCGTCATGAGCAATATCGGCTTCCACAAGGCCATGAAGGCCCACGGCATCACCGTCTCCGTCAACAAGGTCGGCGACCGGTATGTGCTGGAAGACATGAACGTGAACGGCTTCACCCTCGGCGGCGAGCAGTCCGGGCATGTGATTCTGCGCCGCTACGCCACCACCGGCGACGGCGTGCTCACCGGCCTGCAGCTCGCCCAGGTGGTAGCCGCCGGCGCAAAGACATTGCGCGAGCTGGCCAGTGTGATGGACCGCTTCCCGCAGGTGTTGGTGAACGTGTCCGGGGTGAACAAAAACCACGCCGACATCGACCCGGTGCTGAACGCCGCCGTCGCCGCCGCCGAGCGGGAACTGGGCGGCAGCGGCCGGGTGCTGCTGCGCCCCTCCGGCACCGAGCCGCTGGTGCGGGTGATGGTGGAGGCCCCCACCCAAGAGCAAGCCGACGAAATCGCCGCCCGGCTGGCCGCCGTCGTGAAAGACCGGCTGGCGCGCTGAGCCTTCCCGATAGGTACGATGTGAGCGTGCCCGAGCCGATGATGCGCGAAGTGGTCTCCTTCGTGCGCCGAGGCGAGCGCATGAACCCCTCGCAGCAGCGCGCCTGGGACGCGCTTTCCGGTTTCTACGTGCTCGATGTGCCGCCGGGTCGGCGCAAGACCGCCATCGCCGCCGACGCCCAGCTGGATTTCGCCGCCGCCTTCGGCCGGGAAGCCCCGCTGTTGGTGGAGGTCGGCTCCGGCGACGGCGCCACCTTGGAGGCGCTGGCCGCCGCCCATCCGGAGGCCAACCTGCTCGGCTTCGAGGTTTTCTTGCCCACCGTCGCCAGCACCCTGTCCCGGCTGGACCGCGCCGGGCTGAAAAATGTGCGGATGCTGGTGGCGGACGCCCAGCAGGCCATACCCATCCTGCTCGGCCCGGAATCGGTGGCCGAGGTCTGGACTTTCTTCCCCGACCCGTGGCACAAGGCCCGGCACCACAAGCGCCGCCTGGTGAACCCCGGCTTCGCGCGGACAGTGGCGCGGGTGCTCGTGCCCGGCGGCCGCTGGCGGCTGGCGACCGACTGGGAAGACTATGCCATCTGGATTCGCGAAGTGCTGGACGCCGAGCCGCAGTTTGCGGCCGAGTTTGCGCAGGGTGCGCCGCGCTTTGCGCAGCGTCCGGTGACGCGCTTCGAGCAGCGGGCCATCGACGCCGGGCGCACAATAGTGGACATGTCATATGTGAAGGTGGGCGGATGAGCCGGCTGCGCCTCGACATCGCCTATGACGGCACCGATTTCCACGGCTGGGCCGCGCAAGAAGGTTTGCGCACCGTGCAAGGCGAGCTGCAGCTCTGGTTGGCGCGGCTGCTGCGGCTGGATTCCGCCGCGCTGACGGTGGCCGGGCGCACCGACGCCGGGGTGCACGCCCGCGGCCAGGTGGCCCACCTCGACTTGCCGGACGGGATGGACGCGCGCGAGACGGCCGCCGCGCTGGCGCGCAAACTGCGCGCGGTGCTGCCCGAAGATGTGGTGGTGCGCCAGGTCGGCGTCGCGCCCGCGGGTTTCGACGCCCGGTTTTCCGCCATCTGGCGGCTATACACCTACCGGCTCTGCGACCGCGTCCCCGACCCGCTGAACCGGCGCAACGTCACCCCATTCGACGGGGATTTGGATGTGGAGGCCATCAACGCCGCCGGGCAGGTGCTGGTGGGGCTGCACGATTTCACCGCCTTTTGCAAGGCCCGCGAAGGCGCGACTGCCATCCGCACCCTGCAGCAGGTGGAGGCGTGGCGCTACGGCGACAACGTGGAGATCACCTTCCAGGCCGACGCCTTCTGCCACTCGATGGTGCGCTCGCTGACCGGGGCGCTGCTGCTGGTGGCCACCGGCAAACGCGATTTGGCGTGGCTGGCCGGGCTGCTCGACGCCGATGCCCGCGCCGGGGAGATCACGGTGATGCCCGCCCGCGGCCTGACCCTCGAAGAGGTGGGCTATCCGCCGGACGAGCTGCTGGCAGGCCGCGCCCAAGAGGCCCGCAACACCCGCACGCTCACCCCGGAGGCGAAGTGAGCCACTATTTCACCACCCCGGCCGGGCCGGAACACCGCCGCACGGTCACCGCGCGCTTCTGGGACGCGGAATGGGAGTTTGCCACCGCCGACGGGGTCTTCTCCGCCGACCGGCTGGATCCCGGCACGGCGGTGCTGCTG
>JAISTI010000171.1 GCA_031272685.1 Propionibacteriaceae bacterium
TCGCTGAACGGCGAGGCGAGCATCGTGGTGAAGTTCGAGGTGAAGATGGAGAAGACGCCGAAGGCCAGCACCAGCGCCAAGAAGGCCACGCCCAGGGCTTTGCCGAGCTTCGCCGGCAGCTCCAGCGCTTTGCCGAACAGGCCTTTGACGAAATCCCAGTTCAGCCCGGCGTGCACACCCATCAGCACCAGCGACAGCCCGGCGCAGAAGGTGTGCACCACCTGCCAGCCGTAGCTCTGCCCGTCGGAGGGGAACGCGATGCGGGAAATCATGATCCCGGAGACCGCGATGAGGGCGAAATCTGCCAGCAACAGCACTCCGACAAGGTATTTCACCCGGTCGAGGGCGCGTGTCTCCTTGGAGAAAAGTTTGCCGGTAACCCGTCCGATCCACTTCCAGCTCAAACCCAGATGTACGGCCAGAAGTGCCATTAGCGCCAAGCCGAACCACTCGTGGAACCACAAACCGAGGGTGTCGCTGCGGTATAGCAGCGTCAGCAGCACTAGAGCGACCATGTCCAAGACGACCTTCGCGATGTTCTTGACCATCTCCTGCCTTCTTCCGGGTTACCGTACTTCGAGACCTTATTCGCCCATCCTTTCACCCCCCTGTGAGAAGAATATGCGCTTGGTGGGTCAGCAATGCCCGCGTCAACCATCGAATCGCACCCGCCCTTCGGAACCCGGCCGCCCGCCACGCGATCCGCCGTCAAATTGCCGATTGACCCGCCAAAGTCTTGTCGTGGGCAGACTCTCGCTGGTAGAACCGCAGCTACTGGGTGAACTCGTTTTCGTAGGAAGTGCCGCGGGCGCGATCCCAGGATTCGCGGATTTCCATCTCGGCCTCCGCGCGGCCCACCCAGACGGCGCCTTCAACGGACTTGCCGGGTTCCAGGTCTTTGTAGACGGAAAAGAAATGCTCGATTTCAAGCAAGGTGAGATCGGGCAGATCCGTCAACTCGCGGATGCTGTCTTGGCGCTGGTCGGCGGTGGGGATGCAAAGCACCTTGTCGTCGCCGCCATGCTCGTCCGTCATGCGGAACATGCCGATGGCTCGGCATTCGATGAGCGCGCCGGGGAAGGTGGCCTCCGGCAGCAGCACCATGGCGTCCAGCGGGTCGCTGTCCTGGCCCAGGGTGCCTTCGATGTAGCCGTAGTCGTTCGGATACTGGGTGGACGTGAACAGAGTGCGGTCGAGCCGGATGCGGCCGGTGGCGTGATCCATCTCGTATTTGTTTTTCGTGCCCTTGGGAATCTCAATGGTGACGTCGAAATGCAGGTATGGCTTCAAATGCGGGGCGGCGAACGCGGGGGGAGTCATCCAATCCTCCTAAGCTATGAGAGAGTACTAAACGGATACTATCGCGAAGGAGGCGGTTTGCGGGCGAGAGTGGGCTGGCTGGTGCTGGCGCTGCTGCTCTCCGGCTGCGCCCTGGTGCCGCCGGGAGGCCAGAGCGCCGAGACGCCTTCGGCCACCCCCCCGGCCAGCGCTTCCGCCACCGCCACCCCGGAGCCGGAGCCGGAGCCGCCGCCCCCGCTGCCCGACGGCCCCACCTTGAAAAAGCTGCTGCAAAAAGTGGGGCGCACCGCGCTGAAGGATTACGGCTACGCGGTCTACGGCTATGACGGGGTGCTGCTGGCCGCAAAGGGCGACGAGCCGATGGTGCCCGCCTCCACCACCAAGGTGATTACCGCCCTCGCCGCGCTCGACGTGCTCGGCCCGCAACACACTTTCGCCACCCGGGTGCTTTCCGACGGCTCCGGCGCCATCACCCTCGTCGGCGGCGGCGACCCCGGCCTGATGAGCGCGCCCTCCGAGGTGAAAGCGCAGGCGGCGAATCTCGACACGCTGGCGGCTCTCACCGTCGCCGCGCTGCAGGCCGCCGGCACCGCCTCCGTGACGTTGCAATACGACGAGTCGCTGTTCTGCGGGGAGCTGTACGCGAAAAGCTGGAAGTCGAAATGGTCCGGCTACACCTCAAGAGTGAGCGCCCTCACCGTCAACAACGGCAAGTCCACCGTGGATTCCACCGGCGCCCGCGCCCTCAGCCTCGGCAAGGCCGACACCGACCCGGCGAAAGCCGCCGCGAAAGTCTTCGCCCAGAAGCTCAAAGCGGCGGGCGTCAAGGTGAAGCAGGTGCGCGCCGGGCAGGCCGACGACGGAGCCGCCGAAATCGCGCGGGTCACCTCCGCGCCGCTGGGCACCATCGTGCGCCGGATGCTGCGCTACTCGGAGAACTTCACCGCCGAGGTGCTGGCCCGCCAGGTGGCCATCGCCCAAGGCAAGGGCTGCAATTTCGCCAAGGCCTCCGCAGCGCTCACGTCCTGGATGAAAGCGAAGGGGCTGTGGCAGGACGGCGACAAGATCGACGGCGGCTCCGGCTTGTCTTCGAAAGCCCGGCTCAGCCCGTCTACCCTGGCCAAAGCGGTGCTGCTGGCGCTGGGCGACGCGAAATACGCCGACGCGCTCGACGGTTTCCCGGTGGCCGGCAAGAGCGGCACCCTTTCCAAGAAGGCCGGCCGGTTCAACGACAAGGCGGAGAAGGCTGGGATCGGGGTGGTGCACGCCAAGACCGGCTCGCTCACCGGCATCGCCACCCTGGCCGGTTATGTGGAAGACGCCGACGGCGCCATCTTGGTATTCGCGTTCATGAGCGCGCACGCCGGGCAGACCTCCGCCTTCAACTGGATAGACCGCTCTGCCACCGTGCTGGCCACCTGCGGCTGCCGGTAGTTTAGGCTTGCCCTATGAGCATTCTGGTCATCAACGGCCCCAACCTGAACACCCTCGGCAAGCGCGAGCCGGAAATCTACGGCACCACCACCCTGGCCGAGGTGGACGCCATGCTGGCGGCGCAGGGACAGGCGGCCGGCGTGGAGGTTGTCACCTTCCAAAGCAACCATGAAGGCGCCATCGTCGACCGCATTCAAGCTGCTGCCGCCGAAGGGGTGGAGTTCATCGTTATCAACCCCGGCGCGTTCACCCACACCTCGCTGGCCATCCGCGACGCCTTCCTCGCCACCGGCATCCCGTTCATTGAAATCCACATCTCGAATGTGCACGCCCGCGAGGGCTTCCGCGGCCACTCCTATCTTTCCGACATCGCTGTCGGCGTCATCGTGGGCTGCGGCATCGACGGCTACAAGTACGCGCTCGACAAGGCGATTTCGTCATGAAGACTGCCCATCTCGGGCATTCGTCCGTCTTGGTGGAGACGGGCCGGCTGCGCATCTTGATCGACCCAGGGAACTTCTCCGACCTCTGGCACGGGCTGGAAGACCTCGACGCGGTGATCGTCACCCACCTGCATCCCGACCACATCGACCCCGAGCACGTCCCGGCGCTGCTGGCCGCCAACCCGCGGGCGCGGGTGCTGGTGGAGCCGCAGGTGCTGCGGGCGCACCCCTGGCTGGAAGCGGAGCCGTTCGCCGCCGACCAGTCGGTGGAGTTCGGCAGCCTGAAGGTGACGGCGGTAGGTGGCTTGCACGCCGTCATCCACCGCGACATCCCGCGCATCGGCAACGTCGGCTTCGTGGTTTCCGCCCCCGGAGAGCCCACCTTCTTCCACCCCGGCGATTCGCTGGCTACCATCCCGGAAGGCATAGACATCGTGGCCATCCCGGCCTACGGCCCGTGGGCGGCCATGAAGGAGACGGTGGATTTCGCCCGCGCCGTCGCCGCCCCCCAAGGTTTCCTGATTCACGAAGGCCTGCTGAACCAGCGCGGCTACGCCCTGTGCACAACCGCATTTTGGAGATGACCCCCACCGACCTGCCCGAAGCCTTGCGCTGAAGTCTGCGGCGCGGCGGGGATCACGAAATGACGCGCAGGCCGTCTTCGGTGTAGTCGGCCGCTTTGGACTCTGCGGTGAGCAGCGTCATGCCAGAGTCGATAGCCTGCCAAATGAGCATCCGGTCAAACGGGTCTAGATGGCGGCGCGGGAGGCGGTAACTGGATGCGATTGCCGCTAGGGAAGGGGAAACCGGTCGGAACCCGCTTGCGACCACGGCGTCCCAGAACTCCTCTGGAGTGTGGCCGTTGAGAGACAGCTTGCCGAGGGAGTGTTTGATGGATATTTCCCAGATGCTCACTGGGCTGAAGCAAATCTCGTTGCCGGGCGTCTGCAACACCTTCCTCACCGCCTTGGGAAGGCGTTTTGGCAGGTTGAGCGCCCAGATGAGGATGTGTGTGTCCGCCAAGTAGCGCATCAGGCCTCCAACAATTCGCCGTCGGTGATTTCCCAGTCGTCGGCGATGGTGATTTCACCCCAACCGGAAACAGCGCCGAGGGTGATCCCTGGAGACGTGCGGTATTTCGCGATGGGGATTACCGCCGCCACCTCTTCTTTGCCAACTCCACGGGTGACGATGATTTCGTTGCCAAGCTCGACTTGGCGGATGACCTCGGAGAAGCGGGCCTTGGCCTCGGCGATGGGAATGCTAGTCATGCGCAAAGCATAAGCTATCTTGACTAGTTTGACTAGTTAGATAGGCTGCGACTGCCGACGAATAACGGGCATCCGGTCTGGCTGCATGTCTGCGAATTCGGATTCCAGCCAAGTAACTCTTGCCCGCAAAACGGCTGTAATACGGGGGGCATAGCCTGCCTGCGTGCCCGGTGGCCGAACTCTCTATCTGATGCGCCATGCCGAGGCCGCGTGGGGCGGCCCGGAGGTCTCGGATTTGCAGCGCCCGCTCACCGAACACGGCAAACGGCAGGCGGCCGCCCAGGGGCAATACCTCGCCGACCAGGGGATCGAGCGCGTCATCTGCTCCAACGCCACCCGCACCCGGCAGACGGCCGAGCTGCTCGGGCTGGACGCCGAGCTGACCGAGGCCGCCGTGCTCTACAACTCCGAGGCAGGCCGCATCCGCACCCAGCTTGCCGCCGTCCCCGAATACATCCACAAAGTGCTGGTCGTCTCGCACCACCCCGGCGTTGCCGAGCTAGCCCGGTATCTCGCCGACGAGCGCTCCGACCGCGCCGCCCTTGCCCTCATCCGCTACACCTACCCACCGGCGACCTTGGTGGGCCTGGAGTTCGCCGACCTGTGGCCCGACCTGCACGCCGCCCGCCTGTTCCTGGTGAAAATTCCGTCTTAGGGGCGGCGCAGCTGCCAACCCCGGCGCTTCAAAGGCTTTCGCCCAAGCAGCCGATGCGGATGGCCAGACGCGCCTTCTCAGGCGGCGTTGCGGGCTTGCCAGGCGGATTCGGCCATTTGCGCGACGGTGTGGCGCATTTCCCAGCCGAGGTCGCGGGCGGCGGCGGAGCCGTCGGCGACGATGCGGGCCGGGTCGCCGGGGCGGCGGGGGGTGACGGCGGTGGCGAAGTCGATGCCGGTCACCTGCCGGAAGGTGTCCATGATTTCTTTCACGGAAAGGCCGTTGCCGGAGCCGAGATTGTAGGCCGGCAGCAGCTCCTTGCCGTCCAGCAGCGCCTTCGCGGCGACCGCATGCGAATAGGCGAGGTCTTGCACGTGGATGTAGTCGCGCACGCAGGTGCCGTCAGGGGTGGGGTAGTCGTCGCCGAAAACCTGCGGCGGCTGGCCGG